>DNCN01000182.1 GCA_003485015.1 bacterium | reverse complement strand
TCTAAATTGATTATTGGAAAATTTCCTGATTATAATTTAATGATCCCTAAAGAGAAAAATAATATAAAATTAAAAAAGAAGGAATTTTTAGACGCTACTCGAAGGGTAGCAATTGTAACTTTAGATAAAAACAATATTGTTGATATTCATCTTAACAAAAACTCTCTTCTTATTACCGCTAATTCTCCAGAGATAGGTGAGGCTAAGGAAGAGATAAAAATTGCTTACCAGGGAATTAAAACAAAAATTAGTTTTAACCCTAAATATCTCATTGAAGCCTTAATAAACATAGAAGAAGAAGAGATTATCGCATCTTTTGGTAACCCAGACGATCCTGTGGTATTAAAGACTTTAGATAACAACCAAACAAATGTAATTATGCCAAAAAAATGTAATGATTAAAAA
The DNA here is from genome assembly GCA_003485015.1 of bacterium. Classification (GTDB taxonomy): domain Bacteria; phylum UBA9089; class UBA9089; order UBA9089; family UBA9089; genus UBA9089. The sequence continues at coordinate 9,995 of DNCN01000182.1, read as the reverse complement.
AAACAAAAAAAGAGATTTTGAGAAGATAGGGTCTATTTTAGAGAGAACTATAAAAAATTTGGGCCTTGAACATCAGATTGAAAAAGAGATGATCTTTCAGGTATGGAAAGATGTAGTTGGTGAAGAGATCAATAAACATACAAAGCCACTTTCTCTTCAAAAAAAGATGCTTGTTGTTGAGGTAGATAGCCCTACATGGAACAATGAACTCAACCTCCAAAAAAAGGGTATAAAAAAAAAGATAAATCAAATAATTGGCAAAAATGTCATTAAAGATATCTATCTAAAAATAGGAAGTAGAGATGTTTCTTCATATTGGTTCCCAAATTGTGATTTCTATAGATTCAATTGAGGCTATTTTAAACATTAAAACCATTGGGGTATCTGGAATCACAAGAGAGTTTTTAAACAAAAAAAAGAAGAATATTAGACGAATAGACAAAAACCCTCCAAAATCTATTATCTTAACCTCAAAAAAAGATATAATTTTTTCTCCCATCCAAATCTCAACATTAAAAAAACGCTTTAAAAAGGGATATTTTTATGGCCCAAAGTGAATATACTGCCAATAATATTCAAGTTTTAGAAGGACTAGATGGGGTAAGGAAACGCCCTAGTATGTATATTGGTGATACAGACACTAGGGGGCTTCATCACTTGGTTTATGAGATAGTAGATAACGCTGTAGATGAGGCTTTGGCTGGTGAATGCAAAAAAATAGAAGTGGTTCTTGAAAAAGGAGGATATATTTCTATCACAGATGATGGTCGGGGAATCCCTGTCGAGCCACACCCTATTCATAAAAGACCAGCAATAGAAGTAGTTATGACCAAACTTCATGCTGGTGGTAAATTCGACTCAAAGTCATATATTATCTCTGGTGGACTCCATGGCGTTGGTCTCTCAGTAGTTAATGCCCTCTCTGAGTTCTTAGAGGTAGAAACAACAAGAGAGGGGTTGGTTTACTATCAGAAGTACAGCCGAGGTAAACCATTAGAAGACCTCAAACAAATTAGTGGAGATAGAAAAAGAGGAACCAAGATAAGATTTAAACCCGATAAAGAGATCTTCAAAAAGACCGAACTCTCTTTTGATTATATCTCTCAAAGACTCCGCGAGATTGCTTTTTTAAACAAAGGGTTAGTGATAGAGATTCAAGATGAGACTACCAACAAAAGGCATTTTTTTGAATACAAAGGCGGGATCACCTCTTTTATTAAGGATATAAATAAAAACAGAGATGTTATCCATGAAGAACCCATCTATCTTTTTAATAAACGAGGAGATATTGAGGTAGAGATCGCCCTTCAATATAACGATGGTTATAAAGAGAACATCTTCTCCTTTGCTAACACTGTCAACACCCAAGAAGGCGGAACACACCTTATTGGGTTTAAATCTGGCTTAACCAGAGCTATTAATGACTATATCCGCAAAAATAGACCTACTAAAAAAGAGGAGATCTCTCTCTCGGGGGAGGATACCAGGGAAGGATTAACAGCTATCATTAGTATCAAACTCCCCGAGCCTCAATTTGAAGGACAAACAAAAACAAAACTTGGTAATAGTGAACTTAAAGGAATAGTTGAATCTGTAACCATAGAAGGCTTAAATCAATTTTTTGAAGAGAACCCTAAAACCACTAAACCAATCATAGAAAAGTCTATTTTGGCTGCCCGTGCCCGGGAAGCAGCTAAAAAGGCCAAAGAGCTAACTCGGCGTAAGTCCGCCCTAGAGAATGATCCTCTTCCCGGTAAATTGGCCGATTGTGAAGAACGAAATTCAGAGCACTCAGAGCTCTACTTGGTCGAGGGAGACTCAGCTGGTGGTTCAGCAAAGCAAGGACGAGACAGACACTTCCAAGCCATTCTTCCTTTACGCGGAAAGATTTTAAATGTCGAGAAGACCCGCATAGATAAAGTCCTCTCTAATGAAGAGATCAGATCAATTATCATGGTTTTGGGAACAGGTGTAGAGGAAGACTTTAACATCAAAAAGATAAGATACGGGAAGATTATTATTATGACCGATGCTGATGTTGATGGCTCCCACATCCGAACCTTATTGCTTACCTTCTTTTTCCGTTATATGCAACCTTTAATTAAAGAGAATCGTATTTACGTCGCCCGACCACCCCTCTATTGTATTAGAAGGGGAAAAGAAGAAGTGTATGCGTACTCTGAAGATGAATTAAAGTCCACCCTTTCAAGGATGGGCGAGAAGAAAATAAGTATTCAACGATACAAGGGTCTTGGTGAGATGAATTCGGAGCAGCTTTGGGAGACAACCATGGATCCAAAGAAGAGGGTAATGTCTGTGGTCACCTTAGAAGATGTGGTCGAAGCAGAAGAGGTCTTCACTATGTTGATGGGCGAAAAGATCGAACACCGCCGCCATTTTATCTTCTCTCACGCCAATGAGGTGAAGAACCTTGATGTTTAAGTATATATAAAAATATATAAAAAAAGAAAACCTCAAAAAGGTTAACAGTTAACCTTCGTATTTACCTCTTGGGGTTCTCCTATTAAAGGGACACACCCGACCAACTGATCACCCTGCTTCAATTTGATTACTCGCACACCCTGGGTATTCCTTCCGACCAAAGAGATGCTTTTGGTTGGGGTGCGAATGATAATTCCAGCTTCAGTAATCATCACTACCTCATCTTTTTGGTCTACCTCCAAAACAGCTACAACCTCTCCATTTCGCTGGGTGACCTTGATATCGATTACACCCTGACCACCGCGATTGTGAAGAGGATATTTTGTAACCTCGGTCCGCTTGCCATAGCCATTCCTTGTTACGGTGAGCAGAGAAAGCCCCTCTTTAACCAAGGCCATTCCTACAACCTCGTCGTCTTTAAGGAGCCGAATTCCTTTGACCCCCCGCGCCACCCGACCCATTGGTCGAACCCTCATTTCGCTAAACCGAAGAGCTCGACCGAATTTGGTAGCAAGAATCACATCATCTTTTCCTCTAGTCAAGAGTACCCCAATAAGCTCATCTTCTGGATCAATACTAAGAGCAATGATCCCTCCACTACGTAGATTGGTATAAGCGGAAAGATGAGTCTTTTTCACCACCCCTCTCTTTGTAGCCATGAACAAATAACCATCCACATCAAAGCTACTTATTGAAATAACCGCAGCAACCGTCTCACCCGAGCCCAGCTCTAAGAAATTGGTTAGGGCTTTACCCCTGGAGAGCCTTCCCCCTTCAGGTATCTGATAAGCCTTCAATCCATGGATCCGACCCTGATTGGTAAAGAAGAGAATGTAAGAATGGGTGGAGCCAATAAAGATATGTTCCACTATATCTTCCTCTTTCATTTCCACGCCGATCACCCCTTGGCCACCCCTCCGCTGTTGATGGTAGGCAGAGATAGGTATCCGCTTGATATAACCAATCCGGGAGATGGTCACCACTACATCCTCCTCTTTAATCATATCCTCAACTCTGACCTCTCCGGCCTCTTCAACAATCTGAGTCCGGCGTGAATCCCCATACCGCTCCTTTAAAACCAAAAGCTCCTCTTTTATGATAGAAAGAAGCCTCTTTTCACTAGCTAGAATAGATTTTAGATTGGCAATCTCTTTAATAAGTCCTAGATACTCTTCTTCTACCTTCTGGTGTTCAAGTTTGGTCAACCGAGCGAGGGTCATATCTAAGATAGCTTGAGCTTGACGCTCTGAAAGCCCAAAGACTTCTACAAGGCCCTTTTTAGCCTCAGCAGGTGTGGCTGAGGCGCGGATAAGTTTAATTACCTCATCGAGATGGGCAATAGCTATCTTCAGGCCTTCCAAGATATGGCAGCGCTCCTCGGCCACCTTAAGTTGATATTGGGTTCTGCGCCGGACGATCTCCTTGCGATGCTCTAAATAATGGACCAAAAGCTCTTTCAAGTTCAAAGTCCGAGGAACTCCATCTACCAAAACAAGCATGATTGCGGCAAAGGTAGTTTGAAGCTGGGTGTGTTTATAGAGTTGATTGAGAATAACATGTGGCCTTTCGTCTTTCTTCAATTCAACGACTATTCTCATGCCGTCACGGTCAGACTCATCACGTAGATGAGCAATCCCAGATACCTTCCTCTCTTGTACCAATTCAGCAATCTTTCGGAGAAGATCGGATTTATTGATCTGATAAGGTATCTCCTTGATGATGATAGTTACGCGACCTGACTTCTGGTTCTCTATGTCTGCCCGACCCCGAAGCACAATCCTTCCTTTGCCGGTAAGATAGGTCTCTTTAATCCCTTCTCTTCCAAGGATGATTCCACCGGTGGGAAAGTCGGGTCCCGGGATTAGATCCAATAGATCCTCTATCTCAAGGTTAGGATTATCAATCAGACCAAGCACCCCATCAACCACCTCGACCAGATTATGAGGTGGGATGTTGGTCGCCATACCAACGGCTATCCCTGAGGAACCATTGACTAAAAGATTGGGGAGGGCGCATGGGAGGATAGTGGGTTCTTCCACTGTTTCATCAAAGTTGGGAGCAAATTTTACCGTCTCTGCCTTCAAATCCGAAAGAAGCTCTATGGAGATAGGAGCTAATCGCACCTCGGTATAGCGCATGGCTGCTGGCGCATCTCCGTCTACCGAACCGAAGTTTCCCTGTCCATCAATGAGGGGGTATCGGAGCGAGAAATCCTGGGCCATCCGGACCATACTCTCGTAAACCGCTGCATCACCGTGAGGGTGGTATTTCCCTAAAACCTCACCCACCACTCGGGCCGACTTACGATAAGGCTTATCAGGATCAAGCCCCATCTCGCTCATGGCATAAAGGATTCGTCGATGAACAGGCTTTAGTCCATCCCGGACGTTGGGTAATGCCCGACCCACGATCACACTCATGGCGTAGTCGAGATACGAACTCTTCATCTCGTCTTCAATGTAGACAGGAATAATTACCTCTCCATGGACGTCTCTACTCATCCTTCTTCCTTCTCCTTAAAATCAAAAAACTATGACCACGAATAGACATGAATCCTTGTTTTAGAAATATCCTCTATAGACAAAAAGAAGAGGATAGTCCTTAGGGGGTTTATTGTCTGTTTTTCTGCTCACGCCATTCGTGGTCTTTTATTGTTGGTATGCCTTTGTGGACTTCTGGTCTTTTTGGAGAGATCCTCCTTGACTCGTTGGATCAATTCATCCTTTGAGGTAGCCTCATAAGGGCAAGAGACTACCCCTAAATCGACCTTGATATCCTTTCCCCCGAGCTTCTCTATCTTCTCCTTTATCTTTTGACTAACAAGTAAAGCCCGGATCTTAGTTGTCTCGGGTAAAATGAAGCCTAAATAACGACTGGAAAGCCTGCCAGAAATGTCTATCTCTCGAAGTACCGTCTTTTGCACAAGAAGAGCAAGCCGGTTTATCAATTGTTTCTCCTTGAACCCTTTCAACCTGACCATAACCAGGGAGAACGGTCGATGGTGCCTTTTAGCCCTCGAGACCTCTTTGGTCAAAAGCTCCTCAAAGAACCTTCTTTGATAAAAACCTAGAATGCTATATCCTTCAATCCTGGTGAGTTTCCGCCTCAGCCCAAGATTCTCCTCCTCCAGGAGCTTAGTCTTATTTCTTAGATCTTTCAAAATAGTCATCATAGATTTATTATACCGTATTCTCAACAGGAAAGCAAGCAAAAATCGCCAAAAAAGATTGACAAAGGAACTGCTATTGTGTATACTCCCCTCTATTCTGAGGAGGAAATTTATGACCAAGAGATCCGGTGCTGAGATTTTAGTAGAGTCTCTCATCCAAGAAGGGGTGGAGGCAATATTCGGCTATCAAGGCGGGGCAGTACTTCCCATCTTTGATGCCATGCATGAAAAATGCCCCATCCAATTCATCCTGGTTCGGCATGAACAGGCAGCAGCCCATGCCGCCGATGGTTATGCCCGGTCTACTGGAAAAGCAGGGGTATGCCTTGCTACTTCAGGTCCGGGTGCCACCAATCTAGTAACCGGAATCGCCACGGCCTATATGGACTCCATTCCCATTATTGCTCTAACTGGTCAGGTGCCGACCTCAATGATTGGGAATGACGCCTTTCAGGAGGCAGACATTGTTGGCATCACCCGGCCCATCACTAAACATAGTTATCTGGTCAAAGAGACCAAAGATTTAGCTCGGGTAGTGAAGGAGGCCTTTTATATTGCCCAGAGTGGACGACCAGGGCCAGTGCTCATTGATCTTCCCAAAGATGTGAGTGCAGGATTTGCTGAGCATAAGCCCTTGCGCGAGATAGAGATACGTAGTTACAAACCCACTTACTCGGGACACATAGGCCAGATAAAGCGGGCGGCCAAGATGATCGCTGAATCACATCAACCGGTCATCTATACTGGTGGAGGAGTTATCAGTTCAGGTGCGGCCAAGGAACTAAAGGTCTTGGTGGAGAAGACAGGGATTCCGGTAACCACTACCTTGATGGGCCTGGGTGGGTTTCCGGGCGATCACCCCCTCTCTTTGGGGATGCCGGGCATGCATGGCACAAAGTATGCTAACCTGGCTATAACTGAAAGCGACCTTATCATCGCTATTGGCGCTCGATTCGATGACCGGGTTACGGGCAAGATAGATGAATTTGCACCCGGGGCAAAGATTATCCATATCGATATCGATCCCACAAGTATCTCCAAGAATATCCAAGTAGATATCCCCATTGTAGGTGACGCCAAAAAGATCTTACAAGAGCTAAATAAGATTGTCACCGCCCCTAAGATCACCGCCTGGACCAAAAAGATCAAAGGGTGGAAGAAAGAACACCCTTTAGTTTATAAACAGGATGGGGAGCTGAAGCCTCAGTATGTTGTGGAGCAGATCTGTAAGATTACCAAAGGTGAGGCGATTGTTACTACTGAAGTAGGACAGAACCAGATGTGGGCTGCCCAATACTATCTCTGTCGTGAGCCTCGAGCCTTCCTCTCCTCAGGAGGATTGGGGACAATGGGTTATGGCTTCCCGGCGGCCATTGGTGCCCAAGTAGGACATCCAGAGAAGCTCGTCTTCGATATTGCAGGCGATGGTTCTTTTCAGATGAACATTCAGGAACTAGCTACCGTGGTAGAGAACGAACTTCCCGTGAAGATAGCCATCTTAAACAATCAATATTTAGGCATGGTCCGACAGTGGCAGGAGCTTTTCTTCAATCGACGCTATGCCCATACCTTCTTAGGGGCGATTCCGGACTTTGTGAAGGTGGCTGAGGCCTATGGTGCTGTGGGGATGCGTATCACCAAACCTGAAGAGGTAGTCCCTGCCCTTAAGGAAGCCATTCATACAAAAAAGCCAGTAGTTATGGATTTTTGGATTGCCCAAGAGGAGAATGTCTTTCCCATGGTTCCCGCTGGTGCTGCCCTGACCCAGATGATTGAAGGTATGGCATAAACAGAGAAGAGAGGGAAACGTGGAGGCCAAAGAGTAAGGTAGAGAGATGAAACATACCATTTCCGTTCTGGTAGAGAATAGATTCGGAGTCCTGGCCCGGGTAGCCGGCCTCTTCTCTGGTCGAGGGTATAACATTGATTCTCTCTGTGTGGGCGAGACCGTTGACCCAAGTATCTCCCGGATGACTATCGTTACCCATGGAGACGATCGGGTTATTGAGCAGATCGAAAAACAACTGAATAGACTCATCGATGTCATCAGGGTTAATGATCTGACCCAAGAAGATCACGTGGAGCGCGAACTCGTCCTGATCAAGGTAAAAGCCGAGAACGAGAAGAGAAGGGATGTGATGGAGATAGCCAATATCTTTCGGGCCAAGGTAGTCGATGTGAACCCGAAGACCCTTACCTTAGAGATCACGGGCGATGAAGAGAAGATAAATGCTATAATTGAACTATTAAAACCCTACAATATCAAAGAACTTGTCCGGACAGGAAAGATCGCCATTACTCGGGGAGAGTAAAGAAAGATTTTTATTTTGAGGAGGAGGCCAAATGGCCAAAATATACTACGATCGAGACGCAGATCTTGATCGACTGAAAGGGAAGAAGGTTGCCATCATTGGTTATGGCAGCCAAGGCCATGCTCAAGCCCAAAACTTACGCGATTCAGGATGCGAGGTTTTGGTAGCTGAACTCAAAGATGGTCCAGCGTGGGCTCGAGCAATCGAAGATGGGTTTAAGCCCACATCTTGTGACCAAGCGGCCGAAGAAGCAGACTACATCCAAATACTTGTTCCTGATCAATACCAACCAGAGGTTTACATCTCATCTATTGCCCCCTGCTTAAAGGAAGGCAAGATTCTGGGATTTTCTCATGGATTCAATGTCCACTTTGGCCAGATCGTTCCCCCTCCGGATGTTGATGTGGTGATGGTAGCACCCAAAGGTCCGGGCCATTTGGTTAGAACCGTCTATATCGAGGGTAAAGGGGTGCCAAATCTCGTCGCTGTCTATCAAGACCATTCAGGCCAGGCCAAAGAGATAGCCTTAGCCTATTCCAAGGGAATTGGCGGAACAAGGGCGGGGACGATCGAGACGACCTTTGCTGAAGAGACAGAGACAGATCTCTTTGGTGAACAGGTAGTCCTCTGTGGTGGGACTGCAGAGTTGATCCGGGCCAGTTTCGATACCCTGGTCGAGGCGGGCTACCAACCCGAAGTTGCCTATTTTGAATGCTGTCACGAACTGAAACTCATTGTTGATTTAATTTATGAACAGGGTATTACTGGTATGCGCCAGCAAATCAGTGATACAGCCGAGTATGGCGATATGACCCGAGGAAGACGAATTATTACCGAGAAGACCAGAGAGGAGATGAGAAAGATCCTTACCGAGATCCAGTCTGGCGCATTTGCTCGGGAGTGGATTTTGGAGAACAAAGCTAATAGGCCTGTCTTCAACGCCTTAAGGAGATGGGATTCCCGTCACCTGATTGAAGGTATAGGCAAAAGCTTGCGAGGAATGATGCCCTGGGCCAAAAAATAACAAAAAATAATAAAAAAAGAGAAGCTCACCCTTCTTACGGCCAGCTTCTCTTAAAGGAAACGAACTGAAGACATTGAACGGGGGAGGTCGTCTTTGCCCTTAGTTCATTCTCCCTAATCTTTAATCGGCAAAAGACAGAGGAGACTTTAGGCAAAAAATAGAGAGGATACTCCTCCTGAAAAGCCTTAAATCACACTTATAGAGACATTATTGAGGATATTATGGAGAAGATCTACATCTTTGACACCACTCTTCGGGATGGGGAACAGTCGCCAGGTGCTAGCTTGAACATAAAAGAAAAAGCAGAGATTGCCCAACAGCTGGCCAAATTGGGGGTTGATATCATCGAGGCAGGATTTCCCATCTCCTCTCCGGGTGATTTTGAAGCGGTAAAACTCATCGCTCAGACAGTAGAAGGACCCACAATATGTGCCTTAGCCCGTGCACGAACAGAAGATATAAAGCGAGCCTGGGAGGCTATCTCAGTCGCAGCCAAACCAAGGATCCATACCTTTATCTCAGCCTCTGATATCCATATAAAACACCAATTTCATAAGACTCGCAAAGAGGTTCTTAAAATTGTCCAGAATATGGTGGCCCTGGCTAAGGGATATACTGAAGATGTAGAATTTTCACCCATGGATGCCACCCGGGCTGATAGAGGATACCTATGTGAAATGACAGAACTGGCCATCAAGATGGGTGCTACAACGATCAACATCCCTGATACCGTGGGCTATGTCATCCCCGAGGAGTTTTCAAGGCTTATTGCTTATCTCCTTACCAATGTCCCCAATATCTCGGAAGCGAGGTTGAGCGTCCATTGTCACAATGATCTAGGATTGGCTACGGCCAACTCATTGGCTGCTATCTGTGCGGGAGTAAGACAGGTAGAATGTACCATAAATGGCATAGGAGAGCGGGCAGGCAATGCCTCTTTAGAAGAGATCGTGATGAGCATTAAGACACGGGCCGACTTCTTCAATCTTAAAACTGATATAGATACTACCCAGATCTACAAGACCTCCAAGATGGTGAGCCATTATAC
>DNCN01000116.1 GCA_003485015.1 bacterium | reverse complement strand
TGGATGAAGAGCGGGCAGATGAGCTCCGGATAAGGATCCAAGACGGGGTTGAAATCGTCTCTGGTTTAGAGGGGTTAGTCAGAATAGCTACCTCAAGCGAGGTAGACTTAGTTATCTCCGCTATAGTTGGTGGGGTAGGACTCATCCCCGTCATTGAAGCCATTAAGGCCAAAAAAACCGTGGCCATTGCCAATAAGGAACCTTTGGTCATGGCTGGCAAGCTAATCATGGATCTAGCCAAAGAGAAAGGGGTTAAGATCCTGCCTATCGACAGCGAACATTCTGGAATCTTTCAATGTTTAGAAGGACATTCTTTAGAGAAGGTCCAGCGGATTATTCTTACCGCCTCGGGAGGCCCCCTCCTACGAAGACCCATAGAGGATCTAAAGGAGATCACCCCCCAGGAAGCTATTAATCATCCTCGGTGGCAGATGGGTAGGAAGATCTCAGTAGATTCCGCCACTTTGATGAACAAAGGTCTAGAGATCATCGAAGCCCACTATCTCTTTGGAGTTGAAGTAAAAAGAATCTCCGTTCTCATTCATCCAGAGTCCCTGGTGCACTCCTTGGTTGAATTTGTGGATGGTTCGGTTTTAGCCCAACTCTCAATACCAGACATGAGGCTACCTATAAGTTATGCCCTCAGTTATCCAGAGAGACAGTTGAATGAATTTCCTAAGCTCAATCTGGCAAAGATTGGGCAACTAAACTTCGAAGAGCCTGACCTTGAACGTTTTCCCTGTCTTAATCTAGCCTTAAAAGCCGCTGAGATCGGAGGGACGATGCCAGCCGTCCTTTCAGCGGCAAATGAGGTAGCTGTAGATCTATTCTTGAAAAATAGAATTGGCTTTATGGAGATTCCTGCATTGATTGAAAAGACCATGGAGAAACATGAGGTTGTGATCAATCCAGACTTGGACCGGATCCTGTGGTCCGATGCTTGGGCTAGGGAGGTAACTGGGAAAAAGTGATATTAACGAAATTACTGGGGATCCTCGTCACCTTTGGGATAGCTATATTCATCCATGAATTGGGGCACTTTATTCTGGCTAAGCTCTTCGGAATCAGGGTAGAGACATTCTCCCTCGGATTTGGCAAGAGACTCATTGGCTTCAAGTATAAAGGGACAGACTATCGCCTCTCGATCATACCCTTTGGAGGTTATGTGAAATTGCCTGGTGAGGAGCCTGGCAAGGATAAGCCTATCGAAGAGCATGAGTTCCTCTCTAAGCCTTGGTGGAAAAGGATGGCGGTTTACCTAGGTGGGCCATTCTTCAGTATGGGCTTTGCCATTCCTCTATTCATCATGCTCTTTATCATCGGTGTCCCCATGGCCGTTCCTCCCAATCTTGTGGGAAGAGTAGAGAGTGGTCTCTTGGGTGAGAAGGCTGGAATAAGAGTAAAAGACGAGATCATTGAGGTCTCAGGAAAAAAGATCCAATATTGGGATGACTTAGCTACAACTGTAGATGACAATCCTTCAAGGATATTAAAAATAAAGGTTTTAAGAGACGGGCACGAGACAGAGCTCATTATAGAAGAAGATTCTGAGATCAAATTCGAAGATCTTGGTCTTGACTATCTGATCTTATCTCAAATTGGAAGGATAAAACCCAATTATCCGGCTGCCAAGGCAGGCCTTAAGGAAGGGGATATAATCACCTCGATAGACGGTAGATCCATCATCACCTGGGATGACTTAACCGAAATCGTCTATCAAAGTAGCGGCATGAATCTGAGGGTTGGGGTTAAGCGAGGGAGCGATGAATTCGAGGTGGAATTAGTGCCTGTTGAAGATTGGATACCAAAAACAGATGGTGGCCTTGAGAAGGTGGGCTTAATAGGCATCAGTCCACCGGTCATGAAGATCAAGATTCAGAAATTCCCACTGCTTGAGGCAATCCCTTTAGGACTTGGCCAGGCCTTAGGCTCGGTTAAGCTCACCATTTACTCTCTGGGTATGCTCTTGAGTGGTCAGGCCTCCTGGCGAGAGGTCACTGGCCCAGTAGGTATTGCCCGAATGGCTGGTGAACATGCCCAGCGGGGTTTAAATAGTCTTCTCTTCTTTATCGCCTTCTTGAGCATCAACTTGGGAGTCCTCAATCTCCTGCCCATACCTGTTGTCGACGGTGGAAACATCGTCTTCTGCCTCATCGAAGGAGTCCGGCGAAAGATGGTCAGCCTCAAAATCCAGGAGATAGCCATTAAGATCGGATTCGCCCTCATCATCTCTCTCTTTGTCTTTACCACCCTCAATGACCTCTCAAAGACTAAACTCTATCAAGGAATCAAAGAGAAGGCCTTTGAGTGGATCAAGGCGTGGCAATGGCAAGAAGAATAAGCCGTCAAGTCAGAATAGGAGATGTCTTTATTGGCGGGACTTTTCCTATTCCCATCCAATCGATGACTAAGACCGATACCCGGGATCTGAAAGCAACAGTAAGAGAGATCATAAGGCTGAAAGAGGCTGGCTGCCAGATCGTACGGGTAGCTGTACCTGATATGGAAGTGGCAAGACTACTGGGTAAGATAAAGAGAGAGGTTGATATTCCCTTAGTAGCTGATATCCACTTCGACCATCTCCTTGCTCTTGAGGCCATAAGACAGGGCGTAGATAAGTTAAGGATAAACCCGGGTAACATTAGAAAGAAGAGTCAGATTGAAGAGATTGTTAAAAGTGCTAAGGCCCGGGGAATTCCCATTCGGATTGGCGTTAACGCCGGTTCTCTCAATCGAAGGAAATATCCGCATCCTACCCCCGAAGCTCTGGTAGATTCTGCCCTAAATTGTATTGAGATCTTTGAGAGGCTTGGCTTCTCTGAAATCGTTATCTCTCTTAAGGCCTCATCAATCTCTACAACAATCTCGGCCTATCGACTCATGGCCGAAAAAGTAGACTATCCCTTCCATATTGGAATCACCGAAACTGGTCCACCCGGCCGGGGAAGTATCAAATCAGCCATCGGGATTGGAATCCTTTTGGCTGAAGGGATTGGCGATACAATTAGAGTCTCTTTAACTGGGGACCCGGTTGAGGAGATAAAGGTAGGTTACGAGATCCTAAAAGCTCTGGATCTTCAGGCGGGTATTGATCTTATCTCTTGTCCTACCTGTGGCCGCTGCGAAATCGACTTGATAAAAGTTGTAACTCAATTAGAAGAGAAGCTCACTACTCACTACTCATCACTCGCTACCCGACTACTGAAGGTGGCTGTGATGGGCTGTGTGGTCAATGGTCCAGGCGAGGCTCGTGAAGCTGATATTGGCTTAGCGGCTGGTAAAGGGGTGGGTCTCATCTTCAAAAGGGGTAAGATCCTCAAAAAGGTCAAGGAAAAGGAGATGCTCAAATGCTTACTTGAAGAGATAGAGAAAGAGTTGAAGGGGTGAGAAGTTGAGAAAAAGGTGAGGCATCTTACCGTGTAAGGAAGTTAGTAAACTTAATGGTGAGGAAGTAGTAAAATGGGGAAACATTTAAAATTGCATCATCTGAAGTGTCAACCAGGGGATCTAGCCGAGTATGCCTTGTTGCCAGGTGATCCCAACAGAACTAGGATAATTGCTCAAGAATATCTGGATAGCCCCCGGATGGTCAATGAATTCAGAGGACTCCTGTCCTACACCGGGACCTATGCTGGAATACCAATCTCAGTGGTTACTACTGGGATGGGCTCTCCTTCAGCCTCTATCGTGCTTGAGGAGCTGAATATTCTTGGGGTAAAGACCGTTATTCGGGTGGGAACTTGCGGGGCAGTCAAAAGGGACATCCCCCCAGGAAGGATAGTCATCCCTAACGGCGCCGTCCCCCTATGTGGCATCTTAACGGCTTATGAACTGGAGCCATTACCACCTGTACCGGACTTTACAGTATTAAAGACATTGGTTGAGGCAGCTACTTTCTTCGAAATAGAATACACTGTAGGAATAATAGGGACATCTGATGCTTTCTATGGTGAGGTCCGCCAAGCAAAAACCTGGGAGGATAAGGGTGTGGTAGCCTTTGAGATGGAGTGTGCCGGACTCTTTGCCCTGGGACTAGTAAAAGGATTAAAGGTTGGAGCTATTCTAGCGACAACAGGTAATATCCTCTACGGCGAACAGGTAATGGAGACAGAAGTTACAGCCAGGGCAATCAGAGATGAGATAAGGATAGCCTTAGAAGCAGTGAAACTCTTAGAGAATCTATAGTTTCTATGAGCAATAAAACTTTACCCATTGGGATATTCGATTCTGGCGTAGGGGGGTTGACGGTAGTCGCCGAGGTAATCAAAGAGCTCCCTTTGGAAGATGTGGTCTATTTTGGAGACATCGCCCGAACTCCCTATGGGTCGAAGTCTAAAGAGACCGTAATTAAATTCTCCAGGGAGATTACTCACTTTCTGGTCGACCAGGGGGCTAAATTGATTATCATAGCTTGCAATACGGCTTCTTCCGTCGCCTTGGATCTCCTTAAGGGGGAATTTGATCGACCGATTATTGGAGTAATCCAAGCAGGGGTATCGACTGCACTTCAGGTTACACGGAATAACAGAGTAGGTGTGATTGGTACTTCAACTACTATTGTCAGCGGGAGCTATGTAAACGAACTAAAAAGGCTTAATCCAAATCTTACGGTCATCTCTCAAGCCTGTCCCCTCTTTGTTCCTTTGGTCGAAGAGGGCTGGGTGAATCATAAGGTGACCACCTTAGTGGCTGAGGAATATCTTTCTCCATTAAAAGATAATAAGATTGACACCCTTATCCTGGGCTGCACCCATTATCCATTCCTAAAGCCCATCATTCAGAAGGTGTTAGGTGAAGGAGTTGTTCTAGTTAATTCGGCCACCGAGATGGCCCGAATAACTAGGAAAACTCTCAAAGAAGAGGGACTACTTCGGGAGGAGAATTCAGATGTTACCTATAAATTCTATCTTAGTGACACTTCGGCGAATTTCATCAAACTTGGCGAAAGGCTTTTGGGTGAGAAGATGAGAGTAATCACCCAAAGGATGTAAGTGGCTATAGATGATCAATCTCCATAATATCCTTACAGGGGACCAGCTTCCTTCTCTTCCCTCAAAGACACCAGTCTTACCACCCGGATAAACTCTCTTATCTTAAGGTGGTCCTTCTGGCCAGGACTCTCCTCCACACCGCTTGAGACATCAACACCGTAGGGTTCAACCTCTTTAATCGCCCGAGTTACATTTGAGGAATTAAGCCCGCCAGCTAAGATAATGGGGCCAAATGCCTTGGCCTCTTTGGCCAGCTCCCAGTTAAACCCTTTACCTGTTCCTCCATAAACCTCTTCAGAGTAAGAGTCGAGGAGATATGCCGCTACCTGATAATCATTTAATCTCTTCATGCTTTCTTTATCCTTTATCCGGAAGGCCTTGATGATAGGGAGCTCAAACATCAAGCAGTAATCCGGTGTCTCATCTCCATGGAACTGGAGGAGGTCAAGTCGGCAGATCTTAGCTATCTCTTTCACCCGTAATATATCTTCGTTGACAAACACTCCAACCTTCTTTATGGAAGAAGGGAGTCTCTCGATAATTATCTGAGCCTCCTCAGGGCTAATTGTCCTTGGGCTCCTGGTAAAGACAAACCCAAGGGCATCGCATCCAGAATCGATGACCACCAAAGCATCTTCAAGATTAGTTATTCCACAAACTTTGATCTTGGTCATCTTCCTAAAAGTTTATCGATCTTTGAGCCGACATCCTTGGATCTTAAGATTGCTTCACCAATAAGAACAGCATCAATTTCCTTTTCTTTAAGAAGAAGAATCTCTTCATGGGTACTTATGCCACTTTCGCTAACTACAATCTTAGAGGGTGGTATCAAGGGTTTCAGTCTAAGGGTAGTCTTTAGATCAACAGTGAATGTGTAAAGATTGCGATTATTTATCCCAATGATCTGAGCTTCTGTCTTTAAGGCCTTATCCAGTTCTGATTCGTTATGAACCTCAACCAGGGCGGCCATCTTCAATTCATTACTTAACGAGATAAGGTTGTTAATCTCATCCTCTTTAAGGATGGCGGCAATAAGAAGTACGGCATCTGCCCCATTTAGCCTGGCCTCGTATATCTGGTAAGGATCAAGGATAAAATCTTTACGTAAAAGAGGAAGAGTAACCGTCTCTCGAACCTCCTTAAGATGAGTAAGTTCTCCCCCAAAATTCCTGTCGGTCAAAACCGAGATAGCTGCAACGCACCGGTCTTCATAGGCCTTTGCTAGAAGAGAAGGGACAAAATCCTCACGAATTATCCACCCAAGGGGCGAGAAGTGTTTTATTTCAGCAATCAGCCGAATGGGTACATCTTTCCCTCTGGTAATGGCTCTTTTAAAATCGCGGACCTTATCTCGCCCATCTAGCCCCCTCTTCAGTTCTTCAAGGGGAATATTCTTCTTCCTCTCCTCAATCTCTTTATACTTCTCCTTAACAATCTTATCTAAAAACAAACCCCTTACTTCCTTTCTCGAAAATTAGAGATGATTTATGCCTTTATATTTCTTAATTACTGGAAGTTAAGGTAGTGAAAATTCTGTTGGAGATTGGGTTTAATTGGTAAGATTATTTTATCAGCTCAACTATAGCCATCTGAGCGGCATCACCGAGGCGAGGACCTTTCTTTATAGCCCTAATATACCCCCCTTGACGTTCAACTTGGGAAGATAAGATCTCATCAAAGAGCTTCTTGGTTACTTTCTTATCTTTGATCTCAGCTAAAATCTGCCTTCGATCATGAAGCGTTCCCCCTTTTGCCTTCGAGATTAGCCCTTCAGCATAGGGAATGAGCTCTTTGGACTTTGCCAAGGTAGTTGTAATTCTTCCGTGTTTAAAGAGAGAAGTGGCTAAATTTCGCAAAAGTGCTCTCTTATGGGCCGCCGTTCTTCCAAGCTTTCTCCCCTTCTTTAAGTGCTTCATGCTCAATCTTCCCTCTTATCCACTAGATCACCGACTCCCTTCATCCCAAGGGTAAGACCATAGGTGGTCAGCTTTTCTTTGATTTCAGTCAGGGATTTCTTCCCAAAGTTGCGGGTCTTTAGCATCTCTTGTTCTGTCTTTAAGGCAAGCTCTCCTAAGGTTCTAATATTGGCTGCCCTCAAACAATTTGCTGAGCGAACGGAAAGTTCAAGTTCATCTACAGAGATCTCCAGAACTTGACGCAATCTCTCTCGCTCTTCATCTACAGCAGCAGGCCTTTCTTCCTCTTCGGTTATTTCATCAAAGTGGATGAATAGATTTAGGTGCCGTCGCAGATTGAATGCTGCCTGGGCTAAAGCATCTCGAGGATTGACGTTTCCGTTCGTCCATATCTGCATGATCAACCTCTCATAATCCACCATCTGTCCAACACGAATCTCCTCTGTCCTAAAAGAGACCCGAGTAACCGGGGAGAAGAAAGAATCCACTGAAATAACTCCTATCGGCTGGTTTTCCTTCTTATTCTCCTTGCCAGAGAAATAACCGTAGCCTTTATCTATCTCTATCTCCATATCGAGCTTACCGCCTTTATCCAAAAAGGCGATGTGGTGATCTGGATTAAAGATCTCTATCTCGGGTGGGAATTCAATGTCTTTAGCCTTTACTTCTCCCGGTTGTCCTATCTTTAGATAGGCCTTCTTTGGTCCAACACCATCAAATTTTACCACAAGACCTTTAAGATTGAGAATAATATCAACCACATCCTCCTTTACCCCAGGAATGGTAGAGAATTCATGTAAAGCCCCATCTATCTTAACCGAAGTCACTGCTATTCCTTCCAAAGAAGAAAGGAGCATCCTCCGGAGACTATTTCCTATTGTCACTCCTACGCCTCGTTCGAAAGGTCCAGCAGAAAACTCACCATAGGTATCGGTCAGCTTCTCCTTGTCAAATTCAAGTCTTCTGGTTATATCAATTTTCCTTACCTTCGGCATCCTTCATCCTCCCCTATCAAAGTAGGAAGTAAAAACTATCTGTTATTTCTTACTTATTACTTAGAGTAAAGGGCAACGATCAGCTCTTCATTGATTTCATGGTCGATATCCTCTCGAGCTGGTATTCGAATTACCTTAGCCTCAAGACGACTACTATCTGCCTTAAGCCAATCTGGAAATACCCTCTGCTGACCTTTCACTTTCAGGGAATCTCTCACTACCTCCTCAATCCTTCTTCGGCGGTGAAGGCTGATTGAATTTCCCTGTTCAACCAGGAAAGAGGGGATATTGACCACCTTACCATCGACCATAATATGACGGTGATTGACCAATTGTCTCGCCTGTATCCTCGAGGTTGCCCAGCCGAGTTTATAGATGACATTGTCCAGTCTTCGCTCTAAGAGACTGAGGAGATTCTCTCCTGTCATCCCTGGCATTCGCTCCGCCTTTCTGAAATAATTTCGAAATTGCCTTTCTAAAACACCATAGATGCGCCTGACCTTCTGTTTCTCTCGGAGTTGTAAACCATAATTTGACACACCTCTACGCCAGCGACCTGGCTTTTGTGGTCCAGGGGGGTCGGGCCGTCGAGTAAAGCTACACTTATCACTCATGCAACGCTCCCCCTTCAGAAAGAGCTTGACTCCTTCCCGACGGCAAAGCCTGCAAACAGAACCTGCATAACGAGCCATTTTTTCTCCTCTTAGACCCTCCTCATCTTCCGAGGACGACATCCATTATGGGGAATAGGGGTAACATCTTTAATCAATTTAACCTCCAATCCACAGGCCTGAAGGGCACGAATGGCCGGTTCTCTACCTGGACCAGGCCCTTTGACATAGACATTGACCTCACGCATACCATGTTCTATAGCTTTCTTACCAGCTGCCTCAGCGGCCACCTGAGCCGCAAATGGGGTAGACTTGCGATAACCTTTAAACCCTTGCGTTCCTGCGCTAGTCCAAAGGATTGCATTTCCAAGCAGATCTGTAATAGTAATAATTGTATTATTAAAGGTTGACTGAATATGGGCCTGGCCATTGGAAACGCTCTTCTTCTCTTTCTTCTTTGGACTTCTTTTTTTAGCCATAATACCTCCTATTTCTTCCTCTTTACACCCACAGTACGTCGCGGTCCTTTGCGGGTCCGAGCATTAGTAGATGTCCTCTGTCCCCGTACTGGCAATCCTCTTCGGTGTCTCAAGCCACGATAAGTGCCCAGATCTATCAATCTCTTTATGTTCATTGTAACTTCTCGTCTCAATTCCCCCTCTACCTTAAATCCCTGCTCGATAACCTTCCTTAGCTTGACTATCTCCTCTTCGGTAAGATTATTTACCCGTGTATCTGGATTGACTTGAGCTATCCCAAGAATCCGTTTGGCCAAAGTGGGGCCAATACCATAGATATAGGTCAGAGCAACTTCAATTCGCTTATTCTTTGGAAGGTCTACCCCAATAATCCTCGCCATTTAATCTCCTTTAAATAGTACCAAGCTTTATCCTTGACGTTGTTTATGCTTTGGGTTTGAACAGATAACTCTTACCACACCTCTCCGTTTGATTATTTTACACTTATCGCACATCTTTTTAATCGATGGTCGGACCTTCATCCTCTTTGTCCCTCATTTTTCACGGTAGATAATCCGCCCCCGGGTTAGGTCATAAGGAGACAGCTCCACTGTTACTCTATCACCAGGCAGAATTCGTATGTAATACATTCGCATCTTTCCAGAAATATGGGCTAAAACCACGTGTTTATTTTCGAGTTCCACCCTGAACATAGCATTTGGCAAGGCTTCAATAACTTTTCCTTCCACTCTAATCGGCTCTTCTTTTTTGGTCATTTTAAAAACCTTCAGAGACGTCTACTATATTCTTTGCAGATCATCGTCATTGATCTATTTAGTTAGACCCTTTTTATAATTTGGTCAGGATCTTGGCATTTGTCTCAGTAATAAGCACAGTATGTTCAAAGTGGGCTGAAAGACTTCCATCCTTGGTAACAATCGTCCACCCATCATCTAGACATGTAGTTTCAAATCCTCCCTCATTAATCATTGGTTCAATACAAAGCACCATTCCTGGTTTAAGCCTTGCTCCTTTACCTGGTTCTCCAAAATTTGGTACCTGGGGCTCTTCATGCAATTCCTGACCAATCCCATGGCCAGTAAGGGATCTAACCACATTAAAACCTTTCTTTTCTACCAAGGATTGGATTGCCCAAGAGATATCAAAAACCCGATTAGGAGGTCTTGCTTTCCGAATACCCTCATACAGGGCCTCTTTAGCCACCTTAAGTAAACGCTCTGCTTTTTTACTGATTCTTCCTACGGCAAATGTCGCAGCTATATCCGCATAACAAGCATTTCGGAATACACCTATGTCAATACTGATAATATCCCCTTCTTTGAAGCATCGGTTATCAGGGATACCATGAACTACTACCTCGTTAATAGAAGTACAGATACTCGCTGGAAATCCTTTATAATTTAAGAAGGCTGGGTAACCATTCTCTTTAGTGATGAGTCTATGTGCTACATCCTCCAATTCTTTAGTCGTCACTCCAGGCTTGATAAGCTTACCCAGGGTAGCCAACACCTTAGCAGCCAAACGGCCATTCTCATGGATAAGATTCACTTCGTGATTAGACTTAAGGACAATCATTACCCTAACTTATTTATTATCTCCTCAAAGACCTTGTCGATCTCACCCTCCCCGTCCATCCTATAGAGCAACCCTTCTCTTTGGTAATAGTCCACCAGAAGGGCAGTCTCTTCTCTATAGACCTTTAATCTACGACTGATTACCCCTTCTCGGTCATCGTCCCGCAGGTAGAGGTCACCTCCACACTTATCACATCTACCCGAACTCTTTGGAGGCTTAAATTCGAGGTGATACTCAAGGCCACAATCCCGACAGATACGCCTTCCTCCCAGGCGGCGAATGATGGTCTCGTCGCTAACCTCTAAGCTGATAACCCCATTAAGGGGAAGATTCATCTCTTCAAGCATCTTCTTGAGGGAACCTGCCTGGGCAATAGTTCTAGGAAAACCATCTAAGATAAAACCGTTCTTCGTATCCTCCTTCTCTAATCTTCTTCGAATAATCTCGATAATGACCGAATCTCCAACAAGCTCACCTTTCTCCATAAGGGATGCAGCCTGGCGGCCAATCTCAGTCCCTTCTTGTACCTCCTGGCGCAAAATGTCACCTGTTGAAATCTGCACCACGGAGTATCTTTTCATCAACCTCTTAGCTTGAGTCCCCTTCCCTCCACCAGGTGGAGATAGAAGCACAAGGCGCATAATCTCTATCGTCCTCTCCCTTTCAGCCTTCCTCTCTTAATGAAACCCTCGTAGTGGTGCATCAAAAGGTGGGATTCTATCTGCTTCATTGTATCCAAGGCAACACCAACAACAATCAAAAGGGCCGTTCCTCCAAAATAAAAGGGAACACCAAATGAGCTAGTAAGGATAGTTGGCAGCAGGGAAATCACTACTAAAAACAAGGCTCCTACTAAAGTAATCCGGCTTAGAATCTTTTCAATAAATTCAGCGGTGGCTCTCCCTGGTCTTATCCCCGGAATAAACCCTCCATACTTTCGTAGATTCTCCGCAACATCATTTGGTTTGAAGACGATAGTAGTATAGAAGTAGGTGAAGTAGAGGATTAAAACGGCATAAAGGCTACTATAGACCACCCCTCCCCGGACAAAGTCTTGGGCAAATCCTTCAAAAAGGGCAGCCCTTTCCCCCAAAAACTGCATTATGGTAATCGGAAAGGCAAGAAGGGCTGACGCAAAGATGACCGGGATAACACCTGCTTGATTGATCTGAAGAGGGATGTGAGTTGAAACACCGCCGTAAACCTTTCGACCCACCACCCGTTTGGCATGGGTTATCGGAATCCGCCGATGCCCCTGGAGCATAGTTATTACCACGATTATAGTCAAGAGTATTATAATTAAGACCCCCAGAAGGGAGAATATCCCTAAATCGCCTACAATAAGTTTTTTGATGGTGTTACCGATTGCCGTAGGTAGGCGAGCGACAATACCAACAAAGATAATTAAGGAACAGCCATTGCCAATTCCCCGTTCGGTAATCTGCTCGCCAAGCCACATGATGAAAGCCGTCCCTGTGGTCATCGTTAGGACCGTCATTAGAATGAAGCCTGTTCCAGCTACCTCCTGAGGAACAATGCGAACCCCCTCCGCAATCTCCTGATTCTGCATTCCAAAAGCCAAGCCAAGGGACTGGACAATAGAAATCCCTATCGTGAGATATCTGGTGTAGCGAGTAATCTTACGTCTTCCTGCCTCTCCTTCCTTGCTCAATCTCTCTAAGTGGGGTATGACCATAGTCAGTAGTTGCATGATGATCGAGGCGCTGATGTAGGGCATAATCCCTAAGGCAAAGATAGAGAGGTTACTAAAGGCGCCCCCAGTAAAGAGATCAAGAAGTTCAAACATCGTTCCCCGCATTCGTTCAAACCAACTGAAGAGAACGATTTGGTCTACACCTGGTGTAGGAATGAATACACCAATTCGATAGACAGCAAGAAGGGCTAAGGTAAAAAGAATACGGCCCCTAAGCTCCTGAATTTTGAAAGGATTAGCCAGAGATTGAAGCATCCTTAAAGAATCTTCCCTCCCTTTGCAACTATCTTTTTATAAGCAGCCTTACTCGCCCGACAACCTTTTATGACTAGGGATACCTTTATCTCTCCCTTAGAAAGGAGTTTGGGAGATTCGTTCCTTTTAATCAAACCACTCCTATGGAGAAGCTCTGGGGTTATCTCCGTCCCCTCTTCAAACCGATTGAGTGCCTCTATATTTACAGGAACATCCTTCTTCTCTTTCAAGCTTTTAAAACCACGTTTAGGGATTCTTCGCTGAAGGGGCATCTGTCCACCTTCAAAACCAGCTCGGGGCTTTCGACCGCTCCTTGCTTTCTGCCCTTTTGTTCCCCGACCACAGGTCTTACCCTGACCAGAGCCTGTTCCTCTTCCTACTCTTTTAGGTGGTCTCTTTGAGCCGGGTGCAGGATGAAGCTCTTCTAATCTCACTCTTTTGCCTCTTCAACCTCAAGGAGGTAGTTAACTTGGCGAATCATCCCTTGTATCTGCGGGTTATCGGTCCTTATGACCGACTGACCCATCTTTCTAAGCCCGAGGGCATCTAAGGTCTTTCGATGTTTTGGGATTCGGCCAATCCTGCTCTTCTTTAAAGTGATCTTTAATTTATCCATTATTAACCTGCTTGACGCAGTTTCTCCTTCTCCTCTATGACCTTAATCTCTTTTAGTGCCTGCATGGTGGCATGAACTACATTGATGGGATTATTGCTACCTAAGGATTTGGTTAAAACATCACGGATACCAAGAGCCTCCATCACTGCCCGAACCGTGCTCCCAGCAACAATCCCCGTTCCAGGTGAGGCAGGCTTGATCAATACCTTTGCTTGTCCATATTTACCAATAATGGCATAAGGGAAGGTATGTCCTTTTAAGGGAATTTCGACCAGATTCTTCTTGGCCAGCTCTATCCCCTTATTTACAGCTATGGGGACTTCTCTAGCCTTTCCAAAACCAACACCCACCTTTCCATTCCCATCTCCAACCACAACCAAGGCACTAAAGCCAAAACGCCGTCCACCTTTAACTACCTTAGCTACCCGGTTGATGCTGATTGTCTTCTCAATTAATTCCTCTGATTGTTCTTTCTCTATCTTTTTAACCATATTTAAAACTCCAGTCCCGCCTCACGGGCTCCTTGGGCCAAGGCTTTAACCCGACCGTGGTAAAAGTATCCTCCCCGATCAAAGACAACCTCTTTTATCCCTTTCTCTTTTCCACGGATTCCGATGAGACGACCCACTTCCTTAGCCTGCTCTGTCTTTGGTCCTTTTAAATTAAGTCCCAAGCTCGAAGCAGAAACTAAAGTAGCTCCCGAATCATCATTGATAACTTGGGCATAGATGTGTTTTGAACTCCGGAAGACATTGAGTCTTGGCCGTAATTTGGAGCCAAAAATCCTCTGTCGAATCCGGCGATGCCTCTTTGCTCTCAACCTCTCTTTTGAAGAAATCATTTCTTAAGACAAAACTACCTTTGACTTTAAAATTTGTTGGTTAACTGATTAGAAAAGAATAGGGGATTCGATTGAGAGACAAAATCTTCTTTTAAAATTGAGCAATTAAGCAGTTTTTCCTGCTTTTCGTCTGATATGCTCTCCCTCATATTTAATCCCCTTGGCCTTGTAAGGATCAGGGGGCCTAAAGGATCTTATCTTCTCTGCCACCCTGCCAACCAATTCCTTATCAATCCCCAAAACCTTTATATGGGTTGGATCTGGGAGTTCAAATTGAATCCCTTCTGGTGGCTCAAAGGTAACGGGATGAGAATAGCCCAATTGAATGGTTATCTTATCCCCTGAAAGAGCCGCCCGATAACCTACCCCGCTAATCCCTAAGACTTTAGTAAAGCCTTGAGTAACTCCAATGACCATATTGTTGATAAGGCTTCTGGTAAGCCCATGAAATGCCCTTGAAGATCTCGTCTCCTCACTCTTTGTGACAAAAATCTTGTCTCCAGCGACTTCAATGTTGATACCCGAAGGTATAGAACGCACACTCTTTCCTTTGGGTCCTTCTACTACCACCTCCCCCTCCTTAATCTCCACCTTCACTCCCTCTGGAACCTGAATAGGACTGCATCCCACCCTTGACATTCTTCTTTGATCTCCTACCAACAAAACAGAAGTCAACCGTTATAATATACTATAATTAATGTATTTATTACCAAACATAGCATAATAGCTCGCCGCCAACCCTCATCTCTCGACATTCCTTATCAGTAAGAACGCCTTTGGAGGTGGAAAGAATAGCCTTTCCCAGTCCCCTTAGTCCCCTTGACACCTCGTTGGCCTTAACAAAGACCCTTCTTCCAGGTTTACTTACCCGCATAAGTCCACCGATGATCCGCTCCTTCGACGGTCCATACTTTAGATAGATCCGCAAGATCCCCTGCTTTCGATCCTCGATGAATTTATAGTTCTTAATATACCCTTCATCTCTAAGGATACGAGCTATCTCCTGCTTGAGTTTTGACGCTGGTATATCAACCTTTGGATGGTATGCCATATTGGCATTACGGATCCTCGTAAGCATATCAGCGATTGGATCAGTTATCTCCATCCTTCTCCCTCTACCAACTAGCTTTGATCACACCAGGAAGCATGCCTTTTAGAGCGAGTTTTCGAAAACATATCCGGCATATAGCAAATTTACGGAGGTATCCACGCGGTCGACCACAAAGGGTGCATCTATTATACGCCCGGACCTTAAACTTAGGAGGTCTCTCTGCTTTTTTTATAAGACATTTCTTAGCCATGGTCAACCCCTAAAAGGCAGTCCTAGCATCCTCAACATCTCCCTTGCCTCTTCGTTCTTATCAGTATCGGTAACAATAGTAATATTCATCCCTTTTATCTTCTTTATCTTATCGTAGTTGATCTCAGGAAAGATAATCTGTTCAGCCATTCCTATGGTATAATTACCATATCCGTCGAAACCTTCGGGAGAGAGCCCCCGAAAGTCCCTTACCCTTGGTAAGGCAAGGTTAAAGAATCTGTCTAGGAACTCATACATTCTATTGCCCCGCAGGGTAACCATGCACCCCACAGGCATCCCCGCTCTTACCTTAAAACCAGCTATAGATCTTTTAGCGTGGGTCTTAATTGGTCGCTGTCCCGCAATAAGAGATAGCTCATTCATCATTGCATCTAACAGATCAGGATCTGTGGTTGCCTCTTTAATACCCATATTAATGACTACCTTCTTTATCTTAGGCACCTGAAGATCGTTAGTGTATCTAAAGAGCTCCCGCATCTTAGGAATAATCTCTTTTTTGTATAGCTCTTTTAACCTTGCCATCTTATCTTATGAGATTACGTTTTATCCACTGGCTCCTGACATTTACGACAGATTCGGATCTTTGTTCCATCTTTGAGAAAAGTCCTTCCGATTCGAGTCGGTTTATTACAATTTGGACAGACAAGCATGACATTGGAAATATGCAAAGGAAGTTCTTTTTCAATAATTCCTCCTTGGGGATTCTTTCGGCTGGGCCGGGTATGGCGTTTAACCTGATTCAATCCCTCGATCAGGATTCTATCCCTTAATGGAAACACCTTTAGAACCTTACCGCTTTTACCTTTATCTTTACCGGTAATAAGAAAAACTCTATCTCCCTTTCTAACCCGAAGAGCCATTTACACCCTCCAAAGAAAGACCCCAGACTTCTTGAATAGTTAAACAACCTCTGGTGCCAAAGTAATGATCTTCATAAAATGCTTTCCCCTAAGCTCTTTAGCTACTGGACCAAATATCCTTGTTCCTTTGGGGTCTCCTCCTTCGTCTATAATTACCGCAGCATTGGAATCGAATTTGATGTAGGAACCATCATCTCTCCTTGTCTCTTTGGCCGTTCTCACAATAACTGCCCGAATGACATCGCCCTTCTTAACTGGGGCATTAGGAATGGCCTCTTTAACTGCAGCTATAATGATATCTCCTATCCGACCGTAACGTCTTTTAGAACCTCCAAGGACTTTAATGCACATAATCTTGCGGGCCCCTGAATTGTCTGCAACTTCTAAGTATGTCTGCTGCTGAATCACTTATCTTCTCCTCTGTTCAATATCTCTATAACCCGCCAACGTTTCATCTTGGAGATAGGTCTTGTCTGAACCACCTTTACCGAATCACCAATTTGACATTCATTCTTCGGGTCATGGACGTAGAGCTTAGTTGCTCTCTTAACCGTCTTCCTGTAAAGGGGGTGTCTCCTTACGGTGGTTACTTTAAGAACAACACTCTTATCCATCCTGTTTGAAATGACCTCTCCCACCCTTACAATCTTCTTTCTCATCTTAACCCAAGCTCCCTCTCTCGTAAGACAGTTTTGATCCGGGCTAATATTCTCTTCACTGTTCTTAGTCTTCTGGGGTTTTCGAGTTGTCCTATAGTAACTTGGTAGCGGAGATTCAAGAGTTCCTTGTTAAACTCCTCCTTCCTCTCCCCTAACTCCTCCGTCGTCATCTCCCGAACTTCCCTGGCTTTCATAGGATTATTCCTCTCTGGTTAAAAATCTTGTCTTAATAGGCAACTTATGGGCAGCATTCATTAGGGCGCTTTTGGCTAACTCTATAGGTACACCTGCTAATTCAAAGAGAACTCTTCCCGGCTTAACTACCGCCACCCAGTACTCAGTACTCCCCTTACCTTTGCCCATTCTGGTTTCAAGTGGCTTCTTGGTCACACTCTTATCAGGAAAGATCCTGATCCAGAGTTTTCCACCATGTTTAGCCCCTCTGGTTATGGCAACCCTGGCAGCCTCAATCTGACGAGCAGTTAACCAGCAAGGCTCAAGACCTTGTAGGCCATATTCACCAAAGCTAATATTGCATCCCCGGCTAGTCTTACCTTTTCTTTTACCCCGCTGAGATTTACGAAATTTTACCCGTTTAGGTGCTAACATCGATAGGCTCCTCAATCTTTTGGTCTTGCTCTTCTCTTTGGGGCTCTTCTCCTTCTCCTTTCAGCCCCTCACTTACCTTTTCCTTGGAAAGCTCGGATTCTCCTATCTCTTCTTTATCTTTATAAATCTTCTTTTCAGCTCTCTTCTTTGGTTGAAGGGTTTCCCCTCCTGAGATCTTCTCCACAGAATCCTTTTGATGTAACTTCCGTTCTTCCAGTTTAGGCAAGATCTCGCCTTTAAAGGTCCATACCTTCACTCCGATCTGCCCATATGTCGTCTTTGCCTCGGCAAAACCATAATCAATATCTCCCCGAATGGTATGGAGGGGAACCCTTCCTTCCCGATACCATTCAGTCCGAGCAATCTCCGCTCCAGCCAATCTTCCCGCACATGAAACCTTAACTCCTTGGGCCCCAAACCGCATTGCTGTAGCTACGGCCTGCTTCATCGCCCTCCTAAAGGAGATTCTTTTCTCGATTTGTAAAGCAATATTCTCGGCTACCAATTGGGCATCAATTTCAGGTTGTCTGATCTCATAGATGTCTATTTGGATCTCCTGAGATGTAAATCTCTGGATCACCTCCCTCAATCTCTCTACCTCTGCACCACTCTTTCCAATGACAACTCCCGGGCGTGCCGTATGAATATTGACCTTCATCTTTTGGCCAAAGCGTTCAATAATAACTTTAGGAATACCCGTGTGGGGTAGTCTTTTGAAGATAATATCTCGAATCTGCAAATCCTCATGGAGGTCATGGGCATAGTTCTTGGTAGCAAACCACTTAGATTGCCAATCCTGAATTCCTCCTAATCTAAACCCGATCGGATGTACCTTCTGTCCCATTAAACCCCCTCTCTATCGCCCACAACAACGGTAATATGGGTCGTCCGCTTAAGGATAGATCCAACCCTTCCCATAGCCCGGGCCCTAATCCGCCGCAGAGTTGGGCCGCCGTCAGCATAAACCTTTTTAATGTACAACTCTTCTGGGTTGAGCTTTGGCCTCCTTTGAGTAGCATTAGCTAAGGCCGAAAAGAGAACCTTTCTTATTAAATAGGCCGCCTTTTTAGGGGTAAAGCTCAGAATATCAAGGGCCTCCTTAACCTTCCTCCCCCGAATAAGGTTCATTACTTGGCGCACCTTACGGGGTGAGATTCGAATATACCTAGCCATTGCTTTAGCTTCCATCTATTCTCCTCGGTTATTTCAGGGATGTGGAACGTTCAGTATGATGACCATGTCCCCTAAAGAAACGTGTCGGCGCAAACTCCCCCAATTTATGACCAACCATCTCCTCGGTAATATAGATGGGGATAAACTTCCTCCCATTGTGAATACCAATGGTGTGCCCTACAAACTCTGGGGTGATGGTAGAACGCCTGGCCCAAGTCTTTACGATCTGACGCTCCCCTGATCTTCTCGACTTCATTATCTTCTCTAAGAGCCGGGCGTCCACATATGGCCCCTTTTTGATTGATCTTCCCATCTCTTCTTCCTAAGATCTAAGACCTTTGAAAATTCTCTTCTTTTGCTATTTTCTTCGCTTGACGATCATCTTATCTGAAGGTTTTCCC
The DNA here is from genome assembly GCA_003485015.1 of bacterium. Classification (GTDB taxonomy): domain Bacteria; phylum UBA9089; class UBA9089; order UBA9089; family UBA9089; genus UBA9089. Next base: position 12,938 of record DNCN01000116.1, on the reverse strand, counting down.
TTCTTGCGGGTCTTATATCCCCGCGTCGGCTGGCCCCAGGGTGAAACAGGATGACGGCCACCAGAGGCCTTGCCTTCCCCTCCGCCCAGTGGATGATCAACCGGATTCATAGCCACACCTCGAACATGCGGCCGTCGACCTAAGTGCCGGGTCCGGCCTGCTTTGCCTAAACTGATATTCCCCCATTCGACCCTACCTATTTGACCAATAGTGGCCATGCAGTCTAAACGAATAAAACGAACCTCACCTGAGGGGAGTTTAATGTGCGCATAATCGCCCTCTTTGGCTATCAATTGGGCTACTACCCCTGCTGAACGAACAAGCTGTCCACCCTTGCCTGGTTTCATCTCGATATTATGGAGATTGGTCCCCAGTGGAATCTCATGTAAGGGAAGGGCATTTCCTGTCTTTATCTCTGCGCCCTTACCAGCTATTACCTCATCCCCCGCCTCTAATCCAAGAGGCGCCAGAATATAACGTTTCTCGCCATCAAGATAATTCAAGAGGGCAATATAGGCTGATCGATTGGGATCGTACTCAATAGAGGCTACTTTAGCTGGGACCCCAGATTTGTCACGTTTAAAATCGATGAGGCGATATCTACGCTTGTGACCACCTCCTCGAAAACGAACCGTCATCCGACCAGAGGTGTTTCTCCCTCCAGAAGAGGGAGAAGGTCGAAGGAGGGCCTTGCAGGATTTACCCTTCAAAAGCTCATTTGAAATAACCCCACTTGCTCCCCGTCTACCTGGACTAACCGGCTTATACTTCTTTATAGCCATGACTAAATATTCTCAAAGAGTTCTATCTTCTCCCCTTCTTTAAGGGTTACGATTGCCTTCTTCCAATCCGGCTTTTGGCCGACAACATAACGCCGACGTCTCTTCTTGCCATGTTGGACCATGGTATTAACATCCTTCACCTTTGCCCCAAAGAAGTGTTCCACCGCCTTCTTTATCTGAATCTTATTTGCCCACGGAGCCACTCTAAAGACATACTTGTTTTGAGCCTTAAGTATGATTGATCGCTCGGTAGTGAGTGGCCTCTTAATCACCACTGAAAGTTCATGCATTTCCTAAAAGCCTTTCCCTTAATTTAGTAAGTCCTTCTTTAGTAATGATCAACTTCTTATATCTCAACACTTGATAGGCATTCAGATCCTTAGCCAAGGCAATCTCCACCCCTTGAAGGTTTCTTGAGGCTAAGCAAACCTTTGGATCTACCTCTGGTAAAACGATAAGACATCCATCGTTTGCTCCTATTCGATTGAGGATTTGTGCCATTTGAAAAGTCTTTGGTTCGTCTAATCTGAGAGAATCAATGATAATGATACTGTTTGAGGATGCCACATCAGAGAGGGCCGAGATAACCCCTTTCTTCTTCAACTTAGCAGAAAGATTGATCCTATACTCCCTCGGTTTTGGGCCAAAAGCAACACCCCCTTTTCTTCGGGTGGGAGAACGGATATCCCCTATTCTGGCCCGGCCAGTCCCTTTCTGGCGCCACACTTTACGACCACTACCCCTCACCTCCCCCCGACGCTTAGTGGAAGCCGATCCCAAACGTTGGTTAGAGAGGTAAGCCCTCACTACCTCATGGAGAATCGCTTTATTCAGTCTCTGGCCGAATATCTCTTGGGGCAACTCGATCTTCTCTTCTGTCTTACCTTCTGAATTGTAAACCTCAACTTCTAACATAATTATTCCTTAGTTCACTGTCTTTTTGAGAAGTAGAAGGCTCCCCCGATGCCCAGGGAGAGGTCCTTTAACTATAAGAATATTTCTATCCATATCCACCTTGAGTATCTCGATCTTTTTAGTCGTAATTCTTTTATTTCCCATCCTTCCCGGGAGCTTCTTTCCTTTATGAACCCTCGAGGGGATAGCACAACTACCAATAGAGCCAGGGGCCCGATGGAACATAGAACCTCGAGAGGCTCGTCCACCTCTAAATCCCCATCTCTTTACCCCTCCGCTGAATCCCTTGCCTTTGGAGATACCAGTAATATCTATCCTTTCACCCTGTTTGAATATATCTATCTTAATCTCCTCTCCAATCTCAAATTCGTCCGGATTCTCAACTCGAAGCTCTCGCAGGATACATTTAGGTGAAACCTTCGTCTTTTCAAAATGCCCCCTTAAAGGCCTATTTGGCTTCTTCAATTCACCATATCCTAACTGAATGGCCTTATATCCATCGCGGTCAATATCCTTCTTCTGGATCACATAGCAAGATCCAGCTTCAATAAGGGTAATAGGTATAACCTTCCCCCCATCAAACATTTGACCCATACCTATCTTTTTACCAATTAATCCCAAAGGCACTTTAAAAACCTCTCATTTAGTCAATAGATCAACAGTCAACCTTATCTTAAAACCGTAGGTTAGGAACTCTATGTAAGTCAGTATCTTACAGCTTTATCTGGGCATCGACCCCAGCGGGAAGCTCGAGCTTCATTAAAGAATTTACTGTATCTGCACTTGGGGTCAATATCTCTATTAGCCTCTTGTGGGTTCTGATCTCAAACTGCTCCCGAGACTTCTTGTCCACATGAGAAGATCGCAGCACCGTAAATCTATTTATTTTAGTTGGCAGGGGTACAGGACCAGAGACCCTTGCCCCTGTACGCTTTGCAGTCAAGATAATCTCCTTGCAAGACTGATCCAAAAGCTTATGATCATAAGCCTTCAGGCATATTTTAATCCTCTGGGAAACCATAGAAAATCCTACTCTATCACTTCCGTGATTACTCCAGCACCAACAGTATGTCCACCTTCACGAATGGCAAATCTCAATTCCTTCTCCATGGCAATGGGTGTGATAAGTTCGACCACCAAGGTGATATTATCCCCAGGCATAACCATCTCTACGCCCTCAGGAAGGGTAATGTCTCCAGTAACATCGGTTGTTCTAAAGTAGAATTGGGGCCTGTAGCCTTTGAAGAAGGGGGTATGTCTTCCTCCCTCCTCTTTAGTTAAAACATAGACCTCAGACTTGAACTTCGTATGAGGCGTAATACTCCCTGGTGCACAGATGACCTGTCCTCTTTCAACCTCATCCTTTTCTATCCCCCGCAACAGGAGACCAACATTATCGCCAGCCTGACCTTCCTCTAAAATCTTTCTAAACATCTCTACGCCTGTGGCCACGGAATCCCTTGTCTTCTGAATTCCAACAATCTGAACCTTGTCGCCCACATGGATTTTACCCCGCTCTATCCTTCCAGTAGCTACCGTCCCCCGACCTGTGATGGAGAAAACATCCTCAACGCTCATCAAAAATGGTTTGTCTATCTCACGTTGAGGCATAGGAATATAGGAATCCATAGCATCCAGAAGCTTAAAAATAGGACCGCATTTTTCACATCCTGGGTCTCCACATCCGCATTCACCAGCCTTTAAAGCGCTTCCTTTGACTACAGGAACATCGTCTCCTGGAAAGCCATATTCGGTCAAGAGCTCCCTCACTTCGAGCTCGACTAAGTCTATGAGTTCTGGATCATCAACCATATCCGTTTTGTTGAGAAACACAACAATGTAAGGAACCCCTACCTGACGGGCAAGAAGGATATGTTCCCTGGTTTGGGGCATAGGCCCGTCAGCAGCTGAAACGACCAGAACTGTTCCATCCATCTGGGCCGCACCGGTAATCATATTTTTGATGTAGTCGGCATGTCCAGGACAGTCAACATGGCAGTAGTGGCGGTTGTCTGTAACATACTCTACGTGGGCAATGGCAATGGTAATACCCCTCTCCTTCTCTTCAGGGGCATTGTCTATATCCCAGAAGTCCTTAAACTCCGTAGGCCCTTTTCTAGAAAGGATTCTGGTTATAGCCGAAGTGAGTGTTGTTTTTCCATGATCAACATGTCCGATGGTACCTACATTGACATGGGGTTTGGTCCGTTCAAATTTTGCTTTGGCCATATCTTCTGCCTCCTTAATTCAAAGTATTTTTATTTGTATGATTAAATCCTATGTTCCATTTCTCTTCAGGGGCCTTCTCATAACAGGAAAACTCCATAGTATAACTCGCTCTACCCTGGGTTAGCGAACGCAGGGTAGTAGCATAACCAAACATCTTAGCCAGAGGGACTTTAGCTTTTAGAACCTGACTCTTCCCTTTAGATTCCGTTCCCAGAATGTTAGCCCTTCGAGAAGTAAGATCGCCTAAAACTACTCCCATATCATCTTGAGGTAGAACTACCTCCACATCCATCACCGGTTCCAAGAGAATCGGTCTGCCTTTCCGCACACCCTCCTGAAAGGCTTGAAAGGCAGCGATCTTAAAGGCCAATTCAGACGAATCCACCTCATGGTAAGAACCGTCAACCAGGGTAACCTTAATATCAATCACTGGGTAGCCACAGATAACCCCCCTGTCCATTGCCTCCCTCACCCCTTCTTCACAGGCAGGGATATACTCCCTCGGAATAGCACCAGAGGTGATCTTGTTTTCAAAATTGAATCCGCTCCCTGGTGGCGCAGGTTCAAGTTTAATTTTAACATGACCATATTGTCCCCGTCCACCTGTCTGACGGATATACTTACCTTCGGTCTCTGTCTCTTGGGTAATTGTCTCCCGATAGGCTACTTGAGGCTTGCCAGTATTGACCTTGACGCTAAACTCCCTAAATAGTCTCTCTACCAGTATATCTAAGTGGAGTTCACCCATTCCCGAGATGATGATCTGACCCGTCTCTAGATCAGTTCTTACTTTAAAGGTGGGATCTTCCCGAGAGAGACACTCTAATGATTCGCTAAGTTTGGCCTGATCTTGGGTGCTTTTTGGCTCTATAGCTATAGAAATCACAGGTTCTGGAAAATGGATAGATTCTAAGACAATGGGATACTTTTCTTCACAGAGGGTATCACCGGTCGTTGCCTTTTTGAAACCCACTACCGCCGCAATATCACCAGCATGAACCGAGTCTTTATACTCACGCTTGTTAGCATGCATCTGGATGATCTTGGCTACCCGTTCCTGCTTCTTTTTGGTAGAATTATAAATAAGAGAGCCGACCTGAAGCATCCCTGAATAGATCCGCAGGTAAGTCAAAGACCCAACATAGGGATCAGTGGTGATCTTAAAGGCCAACGCAGCAAGTGGCTCATCGTCGCAAGGCCGACGCTTCTCCTCCCGATGAGTCGTAGGATTAATCCCCGTGATAGGGGGAATATCAAAAGGAGAAGGAAGATAATTACAGATAGCATCTAAGAGGGATTGAACTCCTTTATTTCTGAAGGATGCACCGCATAATACAGGAATTATATTTGCTGAGATTGTAGTTTTACGCAATGCCTTCTTAAGATCCGAGGGAAGAATCTCTTCATCATGGACATACTTCTGCATCAACTCTTCATCATATTCGGCCACCCTCTCTATCAATTGTTGATGAAAATAATAAGCCTCTTTGTGCATCTCTTCAGGAATACTGACATCTTCAAAGCTTACCCCAAAATCCCCCTCATGCCAGATCCTGGCCTTCATATCTACAAGGTCGATGATGCCCCGAAATTCATCTTCTTTGCCCAGGGGGAGTTGGATGGGAACAACATTAGGAGAGAGTCTATCCCGCATCATCTCTATTGTGGCCAGAAAGTCAGCTCCGGTTTTATCCATTTTGTTAATGAAGGCAATCCTGGGTACCCGGTACTTATCAGCCTGGCGCCAAACCGTTTCTGACTGCGGTTCTACCCCCCCTACCGAACAGAATATAGCCACGGCACCATCTAAAACACGTAAGCTCCTTTCTACCTCAATGGTAAAATCTACATGGCCAGGGGTATCAATGATGTTGATTCGATGCTCTTTCCAAATACAGGTAGTGGCTGCAGCTGTGATGGTAATTCCCCGTTCCTGTTCTTGCTCCATCCAATCCATGACAGCTGTTCCATTATCGACCTCACCTAAACGATGGATCTTTCCCGTATAATAGAGGATACGTTCGGTAGTCGTGGTCTTTCCGGCATCGATATGGGCCATAATTCCAATATTTCTCACTCTGGCCAAAGGAAGCTCTTGAGACATTCCTACAGCACCTCTTCTTCTCTCAACTACTTTTGCCATCAACACTCCATTGATCGATTAATAAACATCGATTGATAATTAACGATTAGACACTGTAATCATTACCACCTATAGTGGGTAAAAGCCCGATTAGCCTCGGCCATCCGATGGGTATCATCCCGCTTCTTAATGGAAGGACCAGTATTGTTAGCTGCATTAATGAACTCGTCTGCAAGCTTTTCCTGCATTGACCTACCCTTCTGAGCCCTGGTAAAGGCAAGGATCCATCTTATCGCTATAGAGATTCCCTTCTCTATCGGAACCTCCACTGGCACCTGATAGGTTGCCCCCCCTACCCTTCTCGACTTGACTACAAGCTGGGGCCGGATATTATCGATGGCCTTCTTGAAGATGTCTACAGGAGGTTTCCCTGTTCGACTATTTATTCTATCCATAGCTTGATAGAAGATTCTCTGGGCAAGGGACTTCTTTCCTCTTCGCATCAGATTATTGATGAATTTTGTGACCAATTTACTCGAGTAAACTGGATCAGGTGAAATATCTCTCTTTTTGACTACTCTTCTCCTGGGCATGATCAGCCTACCTTCGGCCTCTTAGCTCCATATCTTGACCTCGCCTTCCGCCTATCCTCAACACCAGTAGTATCTAAGGTTCCCCGAACTATATGGTATTTTACCCCAGGTAGATCCTTAACTCGACCTCCTCTAAGCAGAACAACTGAATGTTCCTGGAGGGTATGGCCAATACCAGGTATGTAACTAGTAACTTCAAAACCAGAGGTCAATCTTACTCGGGCAACCTTACGCAGAGCTGAATTAGGCTTCTTTGGTGTCGTAGTGTAGACTCGGACACAGACACCCTTACGCTGCGGAGATCCTGCCAAGGCAAGGACCTTACACCTCGCTTTTTGCTTCTTCCTGCCCTTTCTTGCCAGTTGATTGACTGTTGGCATCTACTCCTCCTTCTCTGCAAGGACTAGAAATGGAAAACTTAACCATTTTATTAAAATTACGGTTTATATTTTTAGGTGCAAAAAAGGCAGCTTTAAGGTGCTGCCCCTGGGGAAACTAGCAGGTTTATAAGGATTATTCCCCCTTTCACCCCCCATCCTCAATACGCCTTACTTGTATTCAAGAAGACTTCAATCTGTAGCTTTAAGCCTTAAAAAACAGAAGCTCTAATTTGCAAGTCTACGAATCTCTTTAAAATAAATCAAAAATAATATTCTTATTCTGTTAAAGCCTAAAAACTAGTATAATATCTCATCTTTTATCTTTTGTCAAGAAAAATCTAATGAAGTTACTAAACTTCTGTAAAAGGAATTTATTAGATCCCTTTAGAGTCTTGTATTGGCTCTCCCTCCTCCTCTACTACCGGTTTAGTAACCTTTGGCATAATGAGTCCTGTTCCGGCTGGAACGAGTCGACCAATGATAACATTCTCCTTAAGTCCTTTAAGCTCATCTACTTTACCATAAATGGCAGCATCAGCCAGAACTTTTGTCGTCTCCTGGAAAGAAGCAGCTGAAATGAAAGATTCGGTAGTTAAGGATGCCTTAGTAATACCAAGAAGGAGGGGCTTTGCCTGAGCAGGTTTACCGTCTTTCTTAATTACTTTCTCATTTGTATCTCTAAACTTAAACTTGTCCACCTGTTCACCAACAAGAAAATCTGTATCTCCACTCTCAGTGATCTCTACCTTCCTTAGCATTTGGCGAATAATGACTTCAATATGTTTATCATTGATCTCTACACCCTGAAGTCGATAAACCTCCTGAACCTCACTCAGCAAATACTCCTGGAGTTTACGATCACCTTTGATCCTTAGGATATCATAGGGATCCACAGGACCATCAATCAGACGATCACCAGCCATGACTTCATCCCCATCATGAACCCGAAGATGTCTACTTATGGGGACTGAATATTCCCTTACATCCTTTGTCTCTTTATTCTCAACTCGGACCTTACGAATTCTTCCCTGGACCTCTCCAAGGCTAACCACACCATCGATCTCGGTTACCATAGCCTGATTCTTTGGCCGCCGGACTTCAAATAGCTCAGAAACTCTGGGAAGACCACCAGTAATATCTTTGGTCTTAAAGAGTTCCTGGGGAAACTTAGCCAATACATCTCCGACCTTAACCCTATCTCCATCTTTTACAACCAACCTAGCTCCATGAGGGAGGTAGTAAATCGCCGGAGGTTTGCCCTCTCCCCGTTCAATGATAATCGATGGCTGAAATTTACCTTCTCGATCCTCCATAATCGCCCGGCTTAGTAATTTTGTGCTCTCATCTAACTCTTCCCGCATCGTCCTATCTTTGACGATATCTCTGAACCTAATCTGTCCTTCCATTTCGGTCAGAATAAATTCATTGTAAGGATCAAATTCAATGATCGTCCTTCCGGGCTCAATCAGGTCCCCCTCATTGACCATTATCTGGGCTCCGGCCTTAACCGGAAGGGCCCGCTCTTTAGAAAGGACCACTGCCTTATCTTCTGCTACTAACTTGAACAGGCCAGTAGTTGTAGCAAATATCTTCTTTCCATTAGTAAGCTCAGCAATCTCATCTTTGGGATTCACCCATGTCCCATCAGGAACAAGGGGTTTAGATCCCTTTGGCAAGGAGGTTTCTTCAAGAACTCTTCTGATAACCAGTTTACTCTGCCTTAAGGCAATCATAGGTCTATCCTCGAATCTAGCTACAGCCCTAGGAATCTCAGCTATTTGGATAGGATAGTCAAAATTGATTTCACGTTCTTCCACCAACCGATAGGCTGTCCCTCCAATGTGGAAGGTGCGCATCGTCAATTGGGTTCCAGGTTCTCCAATCGACTGGGCAGCAATGATCCCCACTGCCTCTCCCACACTAACCATTCTCTGCTTTGTAAGATCCCACCCGTAACACTTGGCACATGCCCCACATCTTGCCTCACAGGTAAGTATAGTGCGGATCCTTATCCGCTCTATCTCGGCCTCCTTGATCAGAGCAACTGCTTCTTCATTTATCTCTTCATTGGCACGAACAATGATCCGGCCATCTATTGGATTGACTACATCATCTAAGGCCACACGGCCAAGGACCCTATCGCTCAACGGTTCGATGATCTCATCACCTGCCCTGATAGCCTCAACAACCATACCATTCATCGTCCCGCAATCTTCTTCAGCAATTACTACATCCTGAGCAGTATCAACCAATCGGCGGGTCAGATATCCAGCATCAGCTGTCTTTAGTGCAGTATCAGCTAACCCCTTACGGGCTCCGTGGGTAGAGATAAAGTACTCTAAAACAGAGAGACCCTCCTGAAAATTAGAAGTAATAGGTAGTTCAATTATTTCACCAGAGGGTCTAGCCATAAGTCCCCGCATGCCTGCAATCTGCCGAACCTGTTGCTTTGAACCCCTAGCGCCCGAGGCAACCATCATATAAACTGGATTAAAACCCTTCTTGTCAGACTCAAGCCTATCAAACATAGCTTGAGCCACATTCTCAGCTGCATGGGTCCAGAGATCTACAATCTCATTGTAGCGTTCTTCATCCGAAATGGCACCACTATGATATTGACGAAAGATCTCCGCCTCTCTCTTCCGACTCTTCTTTATGTACTCTTCCTTCTCTTTGGGAACCTTAAGATCATCCATACCGATTGAAGCCCCATATTGAGAAGCGTAAGCAAAACCAAGCCTCTTCAGCCCATCTAGAAGAAGAACTGTTTTTTCAGTACCTAATCTCTTAAAAGCACTAGAAACAAGTTCGCCGAGTTTCTTCTTATCCAACATCTCATTGATGAAGGAGAATTCTTCAGGGAGAACATCATTGAAGATTACCCGTCCAACAGTCGTCTCTACCCTCTGATCATTGAGCCTAACATTGATTCGGGCATGAAGCCCTATACATTTAGCATCATAGGCAGCTAAGGCTTCCTCTTTGCTTCCAAATAACTTGCCCTCGCCCAAATCTCCAGGCTCCTCCTTTGTCAGATAAAAGATTCCCAAGATGATATCCTGGGTTGGGATAACCAAGGGTTTTCCATGGGCTGGTGAGAGTAGATTCTGGGTAGAGAGCAGTATCTGGTGGGCTTCTATCTGGGCCTCTTCAGAGAGAGGGATATGGACTGCCATCTGATCACCATCGAAGTCTGCATTAAAAGCCATGCAGACCAAAGGGTGGATTCGGATGGCATTTCCTTCAACTAGAACAGGTTTAAAGGCCTGGATTCCTACCCGGTGAAGGGTTGGGGCCCGATTTAAAAGAACGGCATGGTCCCTTATGCTCTCTTCTAAGATATCCCAAACCTGTCGGTCTTCTCTCTCAATCATTCGCTTAGCACTCTTAATATTGTGAACTATGCCGTAGCGAACTAATCTCTCCATGATGAAGGGCTTGAAGAGTTCTAAGGCCATCCTCTTAGGAAGGCCACACTGATCAAGTCTTAATTCAGGAGCAACAACAATGACTGAACGGCCAGAATAATCCACCCGTTTACCCAAAAGATTCTGGCGGAAACGTCCCTGTTTCCCCTTGAGTATATCTGATAGTGACTTGAGTGGTCTATTACCTGGGCCTTTGACCACCCTTCCCCTTCGGCCATTATCGAAGAGGGTATCAACTGCCTCCTGGAGCATCCGTTTCTCGTTACGGACAATTATTTCAGGAGCACGCAATTCTAAAAGCTTTTTAAGACGGTTATTACGGTTTATCACCCGACGATAGAGATCATTTAGATCTGATGTGGCAAATCTCCCTCCATCCAACTGGACCATAGGCCGCAGCTCTGGAGGAATGACTGGAATAACGTCTAGAATCATCCACTCGGGTTTATTCCCCGATCTGATAAGGGCCTCCACTATCTCCAATCGACGGGTGATCTTCCTCTGTTTCACCCCTGTCTCCTTCTTCATCGCCTCACGAAGCTCATAGGCTAACTTCTTCATATCTATCTTCTTCAAGAGCTCCCTGACTGCTTCAGCCCCAGTACCAACCTTGAAAGAATTACCATGTTTCTCTCTAGCAGCATCATACTCTTCTTTGGAGAACACCTCTCCTGTCTTTAATGGAGTATCTCCAGATGAGGTGACAAGGTAACCTTCATAGTATATGGCTTTCTCTAGAGCTCGAGTTGGGATGTTCAAAATTATAGACATCCAGGAGGGGATTCGCTTAAAGTACCATATATGAGAGATAGGTGCAGCCAGTTCAATATGCCCCATCCGTGAACGCCGAATATCAGATCTGGTTATCTCTACCCCACACCGATCACAGATGACCCCTTTATATCTGATGCTCTTAAACTTCCCGCAGAAACATTCCCAGTCTCGAGTTGGCCCAAATATCTGTTCGCAAAAGAGCCCTCCTCGTTCAGGCCTAAATGTCCGATAATTGATCGTCTCTGGCTTTTTGACTTCACCATAGGACCAGGATCTAATCGTTTCACTCGAGGCTAAACCGATCGATATTGCTGCAAAGCAATAGAGATCATCTTCGGAAAAGAACTCTTTCTGTTCCACAGTATCTTCTTTATTCATGAGATCTTCTCCCTCTCTCTAGCCGATTTTATTAATCTATCCAAGGAGGTAGTCTCTGGGCCTGATCTCCTAATCTCATCCAGTTTCCTTATATTTATCTCTCTTCTCTCTTCATCCAGGACCTTAACATCTAAGGCTAACCCCTGGAGTTCATGGGCTAGGACGTTGAATGATTCGGGAATACCAGCTGAGCGAGCATTCTCGCCTTTGACGATGGCCTCATAAACCTTGACTCGGCCAATGATATCATCACTTTTAACGGTTAACAATTCTTGTAGGATATACGCCGCACCGTACGCCTCTAAGGCCCATACCTCCATTTCGCCCAAGCGCTGCCCGCCAAATTGGGCCTTTCCGCCGAGGGGCTGCTGGGTAACAAGTGAGTACGGACCAGTAGATCGGGCGTGAATCTTATCTTCAACCAAATGGGCCAATTTCATCATGTAGATGTACCCCACGGCGATCTTCTCATCAAATGGTTTGCCTGTACGGCCATCATAGAGGACCACCTTTCCATCCGGTGGAAGATTTGCCCTCTTCATCATCTCGATAATCTGATCTTTCTTGGCGCCATCGAAGACAGGAGAGGAGATCTTTATCCCTAGCCTATGGGCTGCCCAGGCAAGATGTGTCTCTAATATCTGACCAATATTCATCCTTGAGGGAACCGAAAGGGGATTAAGGACAATCTCCACCGGGGTTCCATCCTCTAAGAAGGGCATATCTTCCTCAGGAAGGATCTTGGCAATAACCCCCTTATTGCCATGACGCCCAGCTACCTTATCTCCAACCGAGATCTTCCTCTTTTTGGCCACATAGACCTTGACCAATTTCTCAACCCCAGGGGGAAGCTCATCTCCCTCTTCTTGAGAGAAGACCTTGACATCGATAACTACGCCCTCGTTTCCATGAGAGACCCTTAGAGAAGTATCCCGAACCTCCCTGGCCTTCTCGCCAAAGATGGAGTGAAGTAGTTTATACTCTGGCGAAAGATCAGTCTCTCCCTTTGGAGTAACCTTACCTACCAAGATATCCCCAGGGTTAACTTCGGCACCAATTCTAATAATCCCGTTCTCGTCTAAATTGCGCAAGGCTTCTTCTCCTACATTAGGTATATCTCGGGTAACGACCTCATGTCCAAGCTGTGTCTCCCGGGCTTCAGCCTCAAAGCGCTCAATATGGATCGAGCTGAAGATATCGTCTTTGACTAATTTCTCGGAGATGATGATGGCATCTTCAAAATTGTACCCTTCCCAAGGCATAAAGGCCACTAGAACATTACGGCCCAATGCCAGTTCTCCGCCTTGGGTCGAGGGGCCATCAGCAATAATCTGACCCTTCTTTACCCTTTCACCTTTTTCAACGAGTGGTCTTTG
>DNCN01000085.1 GCA_003485015.1 bacterium | reverse complement strand
TTAACAAAGTAGTACTAATAGTTTAATAATTAATTCCTTCCTTTAGAACATTGAACCTTCAAAAGAATACCACCCAGCTGAACCACCCCTAAAACTTCCAGTTGAAGCCTCCTCCAAAGGTACAAGGCCAACCAGGATACCCCCATCTCTCTAAGTAGTTTTGGGCAAGGAGGTTTTTACCATACAAGAAGAGGGTTAGGTTTTTATTAAGGAAAGACTGGGCTAGGTGGGCATGCACCAGGAGATATCCAGGAAGTTCTTTGCGCGTCGATTCCCAGAGGCCATCTTGACGTTGGCCAACATACTCAGGATTGAGGATGACCTCAAGCCCGTGCCCGTTAAAATATTTTAAGAGGAGGTTTGCTTTCCAGTTTGGGATAAAGGGGACGATTTTGCCCTCCTGGTCACCTTTGGTAGTGGTGTATACCAGAAATGAATTCTGGATGAGATAGGGGGTAAGATAACCCTTGGCCTCTATTTGAGCGCCCCAAATCGAGGCATCGATATTGGTTGGTCGATAAAGATAGTCTCTATCCTCATCTTCTAGGACGATATAGTCCTTGGCATCCTTGACGAAGAGGAGGAGATTGAAGAAGGCCTCCCTGGTGAACCGGTAACTACCACCAGCTTTAATCTCTCCCATCCGAACAGGACGAAGATCCTTATTGGGTGTTACATAATCAGTCTCTAGATAGAGCTCCTCAAAGGAGAGATTTTTCATACCTTTCTCGCATCCTAGAAATATCTGGGTACGGTCTCTCCAGGGAAAGGAGAGGAGGAGACTCAAATTCAGTTCCTGATTATGGCCATGATGATGATGATCGATACCAACCCTTGCATCCAGGCTGAAGGGGTGGAGGTTGAGATCCTTCGACTGGATAAAGAGATTGGAAATTTCGATTCTTTTAGAGTTGATTGAAAAATCTTCCCTTCCTACTCCAATACCCACCGGTAGTTCTTTGACCAGGGTATTGAATTCAAGGTTAAGATCTGAGCTGGTTGAGGTAGTATTTGTCTCCCGCATATCCCCACCACCAAACCCTATCCCTATCCCCAGATCTATCTTGGGTGAGATAGTCATCACCCCACCCAGCCGTATCCCTCCAGCCGAGATAGCCTCTGATCTCCTTTGATAAGGGAGATAGCTATTCTTGATTCCATAATCTGCTACCCCTTCTATCCCCCACCTCTCGCCATAGCGATACACCTCCCCCTTTAGGGAATGCCTCGATGTACTAGATGTACTATATAGAGAGGATATCTCTTCTTCTCTCCAGTCAAAACCACCTGAGGAGGCTCCGCCTACATTGATGAGATAGTTCCATTCTTGGATACGCTGTTTATGGAAAAACTCGTAATCAAGGCTATTATAGCTACCATAAAAGATCTCAAAGGAGGAGGGAGGAACTTTCTCTTCTAAATAGCGCCTTTCGTGTTTAACAGCACCCTCAGGGAAGAGCGCTTTGGCAGATTCTTTCTCTAAGTCCATCTTTTCTCTTTCGGGAAAGAGGATCTCTTCCTTCTTCTCCCGATCAAGAAGAGATCGGTCCTCACCAGTAATGACTACCTCTGGAAGTTCAATACTCTCTCTCTCTTCAGCCAAAATGGGTATTGTCAAAAGAGAACAGAAGGAAAAGAGCAGAATTATTGATGAGATAAAGAATCTTCCACCCAATCCCTCATTCTTTCTTCTACCCACTCCTCCTCCTCTTGTTCACCTCTCCTCTTCTTTCTTTTCCATAAGGGAGATTCGCTTTTTAGCCAGATTGACAATCTCTCCCTCCTTATGGATCTTTATGATTACCTCATAGATCTTCTTTGCCTCTGTGAACTTACCTTGTTGTTCATAGATCTGGGCTGCTTGAAATTGTCCTTTAATCGTCCACTCCTTCTGTTCGGGATAGAGATATGCTGGTTTTAAATATTCAACAATGGCCTCATCCAAATCTCCTTTAGCCACAAGGCATTCTCCCAGAGAATATTGGGTTCGGGCAGACAACTCCTTAGAGCCACTGCCAAGAACTATCTTTTGGTAGTATTCAATAGCTTGATCATAATCTTTCTGTTCATAGGCCCGTCTCCCCTCCTTAAACCGAGCCCAATCAGCAGCCTCACTCTCAGAATACTCTTTAATCACCCGAAGATAGGCCTTCGATGCCTGGGACTGGTCTCCTAGCTCTTCGTAACAGCTACCTATATAAGAGAGGCTCTCGGCCACAAGCTCAGGCCGGTCTTCAAAACCATCAATCACCTTTTGAAACTCCCTGATAGCCAATTTGTATTCTTTCCTTTCTAAAAGAAGAACCCCTATTTTGAACTGAGCGTCACCTGCCCACTTTGACTGAGGATACTCCTTGCTTAAGCGGCGAAGTAATGATAAGGAAGAGGAGATCTCTCCCTTCTTCTCGAAGGCAAGTGTTTGCTGATAAATGACTTCAGGAATAAGGTCACTTGTGGGATATTTTTTGATAAAAGCTTCATATTCTCCTGCAGCCGAGGCAAAATCATCCCATTGATAGTAAATCTGGGCCAATTTAGGGTGAATCTTTTCCCCTTCCTCCGGAAATTCCTCTATCAATCGCCGATAAAAGGCAATAGCCTCTTCCCATTTACCCTCCCGATTCAATGAAGAGGCTATTTGGTTATAGGTATTCTTGACTAACTCGGCATTCTCCGGAGGGTAATCCAAAACCTTCTTGTAAGCAGAAGTAGCTTCTTGGTACCTTCCTTGGCCATAAAGGGCATCACCAAGTCGATATTGGGCTTGAGCTACCCATCTGCTCTCGGGATAATCCCTAAGAAGAGCATTGAAGGTATCGAAGGCTCCCTCAAAATCCCTTGCTTGAAGCTTACTCCAGCCCAACCAATACTGGGATAAGACTGCATGTTCAGTCTTAGGATACTTATCTATAACCCAACGGAATTGTCTCTGGGCCTGGGGATAATTCTCCTCTTTAAGATAACACCAACCAATCTGGTATCCTGCCTGAGCAGCCAATTCATCCTCGGGGTAATCTTTAATCACCTGCTCATACCCCCTCCTTGCCTCCTCCCAGTCTTTCAGATTAAACCAGGCCTCACCAATACCATATAATACCTCTTTAGTCAGATCTGAACTGGGGCACCGTAAGAGAAAATCTCTCCACTCCGCAATGGCTTTATTGTAATCACCACGTTT
The DNA here is from genome assembly GCA_003485015.1 of bacterium. Classification (GTDB taxonomy): domain Bacteria; phylum UBA9089; class UBA9089; order UBA9089; family UBA9089; genus UBA9089. The sequence continues at coordinate 6,696 of DNCN01000085.1, read as the reverse complement.
ATAGTAGCACCAGCCTAAATCATGCTGGGCCTTCGGTGCAACCTCGGTATCGAAAAACCTTTTGATTACTTCCTGATAGTAAATCTCGGCTTTAACATACTCCCCTAAATGGAAGTAGGCATCAGCTACCTTAAGGTAGATCTGAGGGGCAAGAAGGGTCTGGGGATATTGATCTAAGATCTCGACAAAACTTGAGGCGGCTTTCTGATAATCCCCTACTTGATAGTAGGACCAGCCAAGCCAGTAGAGGACCTCTTCGGCTCTTTCATTATGAGGGTATTCTTCTATAAATTCGAGATAACATACCTTGGCCTCTTCAAACCTCTTCTCCCGATAGAAGAGATTTCCTAGATTAAAGAGGGCTCGGCTGGCACATTCGTCCCCTTTGTATTTAGAGGAGAGATCACGGTAAGCATGGATAGCCTCGGTTGCCTTCTCTTCTCGTTCATAGAGGTCGGCTAGTCTAAGGTAGGCCTTAGGGGCAAGTTTACTCTGGGGATACCCATCAACAAGCCTTTTGAGCATAGCTGAGGTCATGGAGAAATCATTCAACTCTTCATAGGCATAGGCAGCTCCATAGAGGGCGTAGGGGGCCAACCTATCTTCTGGATATTCCTCAAAAACTTGGGTATAAACAGCAATAGCCTTACTGAAATAGCCGAGTTTATAAGCAGCTTCTCCTATCCAGTAGCGGCTATCCACCTCGAGTGGAGCCCCTGGAAATCTCCGCAAGAATTCCTCAAAGGATTTGGTGGCCTCTTCATACTCCTGTAACTGGAAATAAGCTTGCCCCATTATATAAATAGCATTACTGCTTAAAGGATGGTCTTTAAATTTTGAGAGAAATTCTTCAAAATTTTTGATGCTCTCCTTAAATCTTTTAACCTCATAAAGAGAATGTCCAATATTGAACTGAGATTTTGCTTGTATCTGGTTCTCCTTGGAGAGGTCCCTTGCCTGAATAAAGGCTTTTACCGCCCCCTCAAAATCTCCATCCTCAAAAGAGGCCACTCCTATTGAATAGTAGGCATAATCAACAAGATCACATTCTGGATAATCTTTTATCAGCTTCTCATAGACAGCTTTGGCCTTCTTGTAGTCCTTTAGCCGATGATAACATTCACCAATCTGGGACTGGACCCTTGGAGTAAACCCCTGATCGGGATACTCCTCTATTACTCGTTGGTAGAGACCGATTGCCTCCGGAAACCTCTCTAACTGGAAGAGAGAGTTGGCTGCACCAAGGAGTGACTTGGCAAGGATCTCTTTACCAAGAAGAATTTTACTCTCTACAATCGAGATATACTCGGTTTTTGCCCCCTCATACTGACCGCTACGAAAGAGGCTTTCAGCTAGCATGAATCTTGCCTCAGGAACAAGTTGATGGTCTGGATATTGATCTAAAAATCGAGCGAATTCCTTGATGGCTAACCAGTAAACCCCATCTCGATAAAGCCCATCAGCAAATCTGAACTGATCTTCGGGCGAACGCATAATAATGGCCCAAGATTGTAAAGCCATAAAAAGACTGACTAAGAGCCAAAAGCCTATTGCAAATCTCTTTTTTTTCTTCATTTATGCTTTTTTAAACAGAAAGATTTTTGAGAGGTTTTAATCTGTGGATTCTGCTGGTTTCTCTTCTACTTCTGGTTTCTCTTCTACTTGTAGCTCCTCCCCTTCAGAATCTTCTTTTGAATCTTCTCCCGCCTGAGAGAAAGTGAGTCTGTTCCTCTTCAGGTTTACCTCGATCATACCCTTTTTGATCCTTCCAGCTAATACCTCCTCGGAAAGGGGATCTTCAATATAGCGCTGAATTGCCCGGCGCAGCGGCCTTGCTCCGAAAGAGGCATCAAATCCCTCTTTGATCAGAAATGAGATCGCCTTTAAAGAGAGTTCTATCTGGATGCCCTGTTCTCCTATACGTTCGTTCAAACGGTTGATCATTAGAGAGATGATCTCTTTTATCTGTTTTTCAGAGAGCGGATGAAAGACAATAGTCTCATCGACACGATTCAGAAACTCTGGTGTGAAAACCTTCTTCATCTCAGAGAGAACTTTTTCTTTCATATCCTTAAAGCTTGTCTCTTCATCCTGAACCCGAAAACCGAGGCTCTTACCACCAAAGATCTCACGGGCACCGATGTTAGAGGTCATGATAATCACCGCATTACGAAAGTTTACCGTGTGACCGAGATTGTCGGTCAGGTGTCCATCCTCAAAGACCTGGAGAAGGATATTGAAGACATCAGGATGCGCCTTCTCTATCTCATCTAAGAGGATGACCGAATAAGGTCTGCGCCGAACCTTCTCGGTCAACTCCCCTCCTTCCTCATAGCCAACATAGCCAGGTGGTGCACCAATAAGGCGAGAGACAGCAAATTTTTCCATAAACTCTGACATATCGATCTGAACGAGGGCCTCTTCATCATCAAAGAGAAATTCAGCTAAGGCCCTGGCCAGCTCTGTCTTGCCTACACCCGTGGGTCCCAGGAAGATGAAGGAACCTGTAGGCCGTTTGGGGTCACTGAGGCCACTACGGGCCCTCCTTACCGCTCGGGAGATGGCGGAAATAGCCTCATCTTGTCCAATAACCCGTTTATGGAGTTCCTCTTCCATCCGCAAAAGTCTCTCTGTCTCCTTCTCAACAAGCCTATAGATAGGAATCCCGGTCCACTTGGAGAGGACTTCAGCAATATCCTCTTCAGTGATGACCCCTCCCTTCTGACCAGATTCAGACTCCCATTTCTTCTTTGTCTCTTCAAGTTTTGTTCGAAGAACATGTTCTTTATCACGTAATTGAGCTGCCTTCTCAAACTCCTGTGCAGCGATAGCCTCTTCTTTCTCCTTTCTAATCGCTTCCACTTCCCGTTCCAGCGCCTTCAGCTCTTCAGGCATGGTCGTCGTCTTAAGCCGTGCCCGGGCACCAGCCTCATCGATAAGATCTATAGCCTTATCTGGCATAAATCTATCAGAGATATAGCGATGAGCTAGTTTTGCCGCAGCCTCAATGGCTGAGTCCTCAATCTTGACCCGATGATGGGCCTCATACCGGTCCCGAAGACCCTTTAATATCTCTATTGTCTCCTCAGTCGACGGCTCCTCTACCAGAACAGGCTGGAAACGTCGCTCTAAGGCTGCATCCCGCTCCACATATTTACGGTATTCATCTAAGGTGGTAGCACCAATACATTGAAGTTCACCTCGAGCAAGCATGGGCTTTAAAATACTGGCAGCATCGATCGCTCCTTCAGCCGCACCCGCACCCACTAATGTATGCATCTCGTCAATAAAAAGGATAATATCATTGGTATGACGAATCTCATTAGTAATCTTCTTCAACCTTTCTTCAAATTCCCCCCTGAATTTTGTACCCGCCACAATAGAGGCTAAATCCAAAGCCATTACCCTTTTATTGTTCAGAAGTTCGGGTACTTGGTTATTGACAATCTGCTGAGCCAAACCCGCCACTATGGCTGTCTTGCCCACCCCCGGATCTCCAATCAAGACGGGATTATTCTTTGTCCGCCGAGAGAGGATTTGGATAACACGTTCTATCTCTTTCTCCCTCCCAACAACCGGATCCAGCTTACCTTCTTTAGCCAAAACAGTTAAGTCTCTTGAGAAGGCATCAAGGGCTGGTGTGGTTGTGGTCTTTCTCTCTCCAAAACCAGTGCCTATACCGGTGGTCCCTCCCAAGAGTTTAACTATAACCTCTCTGACCTTTTTAAGATCCAATCCCAAGTTAGAAAGGACCTTCCATGCAATACCCTCACCTTCACGGATTAGGCCTAAAAGGAGATGTTCTGTTCCCACATAGTTATGGCCCAACAGACGGGCTTCATCGAAGGCTAACTCTAATACTCGTTTGGCATGAGGAGTGTAGGGGGCTTCCCCTATGGTGGGCACACTACTCCCCTTAGAAATCTGTTTCTCTACCTCTATTCTAATGGTCTCTAAGTTAAGTCCTAGACCCTTCAGGATTTCGCAAGCCATTCCCTCACCCTCGTTAAGTACCCCCAGAAGAATATGTTCACTTCCAATATAATCATGGGAGAGGCGTTTGGCCTCCTTCTGGGCCAAGCCCAAGATTCTTCGAGCACGTTCAGTAAAACGTTCAAACATCTTGCCTCCTTCTTACGTTAACAACCATAAAAATATTAGCTAATTTGCTATCTTTCGACGGATGATATCTGCCCGGACAGCATCCCGTTCTTCCTCGTTGAGGATCTTACCCGCCCACTTCTGGATATGGGCTGGTTGAATGATAATAATGAGTTCATTAAGAACGTCAAAACCAATCCCCTCTAAGATCTTCATCCTTATCCCCAAACGCAAGCTCGAAAGGAGATTCATGGCTTCGTTTGAAGATATGAGTCGGGCATTGAGCAGCACTCCATAGGCTCGATGGATACGATCTTTGATCTTTAAGGGATTCCTCTTAAAGAGGATCTGCTCAGCTTTCCTTTCGTGTTCAACGATCTGGGAGACAATCTTTTCAATATTATCTACAATCTCCTCCTCCTTCTGACCAAGGGTGATCTGGTTCGAGATTTGAAAGAAGTCTCCAAGAGAGGACGTCCCCTCGCCATAGAATCCGCGGATGGCCAGACCCAACTGGGCAATCGCCTTAGGCATCTTCTTGATCTGTTCAGTCAAGACTAGGGCTGGAAGATGCAACATTACCGAAGCCCTCATACCAGTTCCTACATTGGTTGGGCAAGCAGTAAGATAGCCCCACCTTGGGGAGACAGCGTATTCTAAATTATGGGCGAGTTCATCATCAATCCGATCCAGAATCTGCCAGGCAGGAAGGGGCTGGAGGCCAGAAACCATCACCTGAAGTCGAAGGTGATCCTCTTCGTTGATCATAATCCCAACCATCTCCTTATCTCCGATGGCCACGCACCCGTGTTGACTTCTGGAGAGTTCGTGGCTGATAAGGTGCCGTTCGGCCAGAAAGAGCTGATCTAACTCTGAAATCTCCTTCAGTTCCAAAAAATCTGCATTAGCCAGATACATGCTCTTAGGGAAGGCCTGCTGGAAAAGTTCAACCACCTGTTTAAGATCCTCTTCGCTAGCGCCAAGAGAGAAAGGAATATCTTTAATATTGCGGGCAAGTCTGACCCTCGAACTGATAACGATATCACTTTGGGGACCATCTGCCCTAAGCCAACCACCAGTCTTTCCCTGATACTTCTCCAAACTCACTTCTCCTCTGATTTTCTTCTTTCCATCTCTCTAATCTGGTCACGGAGTTGGGCCGCTCTTTCAAACTCTTCATTCTTTATAGCCATCTCCAATTCACGTTTCAGTTCGAAGATCTTATCTTTCAACTCAAGTTCTGTCTTAATCTTGGTAGGTATTTTACCTACATGCTGAATATTCCCATGGATTCGACGCAACATATGGGTCAATTCTTCTTCAAAACTCTCATAACAATCGCTACATCCTAACATCCCCCTCTCTTTGAAGTTAGCAAAACTCAAGTGACACTTAGGGCATTCTTTCGTCTCCTCTTCATGAACTAGTTTCTTGCTAATTCCTACTAGACCGGTCAGAAAATTGGCCAAAGAAGGAGGAGATGAAAATTGGGTTACCTCCAACCCCTGATTTTGGGCACACTCCTCACAGAGATGTATCTCCTGATACTGATCATTGATGATTTCTTTGTAGTGGATGGTAGCATCCCGCTCCTTGCAATCCTCACAAAGCATCTCTCACCCCCAATTGACCATAGATTCAGTTTTGAGAGTATCCAGTAATCTCTTGCTTATGGGGTCATCCATAAATAGGTACGCCTTCCCGCTGGGTCAATTCACGAAAGGCGGCTATGAGCTTCTTCGTCCATTCTCCCGGCCTTCCCGTACCAATGGTCCGACCATCAACTCTGATTACTGGAATAACCTCAGCCCCCGTCCCGGTCAGGAAACACTCATTGGCATTGAAAAGATCATATCTAGTCAGAACCTCTTCTCTAGCAGAGAGGCCAATCTCCTTGGCTAATTCCATCACCGCTCCTCTGGTCACTCCCTCTAGAACCCCCACCCAGGTGGGTGGCGTCAAGAGAGTCTCTCTTTTGACGATGAAGATATTTTCACCAGTACATTCCGCCACAAAACCATTCTCATTGAGCATGACTGCCTCTAAAAAACCCGCATTATTGGCCTCAATCTTGGCCAAGATATGGTTTAGATAATTGAGGCTTTTGATGCAGGGATCAAGGGTCGCCAACGAATTCTGCCTAGTTGTTGCAGTGATAAGCGCAAGACCATTCTGGTAAAACTCTTCAGGGTAAAGATTTATCCTGGAGGCAATGATGAAGACAGTCGGCTTGGGACACTTCCTGGGATCAAGCCCCAAATCCCCTTTGCCTCGAGTAACCACAAGTCTGATATAAGCATCATGCAGCCCGTTGGCCTGCAAGGTGGATATGACTGCCTTCTGCATCTCGTCTTTAGAGAGGGGGATCTCAAGTAGGATAGCCTTGGCTGACTGATAGAGTCTATTAAGATGTTCCTCAAGTCGGAAGACCCGACCGTTATAGGAACGGATCCCCTCAAAGATTCCATCTCCATACAAGACCCCATGATCGAAGACTGAGATCTTCGCATCCTCTTCATCGACAAGCTCTCCATCTATATAAACCTTAAGACTCATCTCTTCCTCCTTAACTAAAATTAATCTCTACCATTAGAT
>DNCN01000037.1 GCA_003485015.1 bacterium | reverse complement strand
TATATTACAAGAGTTGTGCGAAATTTGGTTTTTTGCCTTTGATCTTAAAATTTATTATAAGTCTTTCACTAATAAAGATTTTTGATAATTCTACCGAAACTCTACTAGGAGGCTTAGTATTTTCTAAGTTCAATAATATTAGCTTTTTCAAAGATAGAAGTGAATAGTTCTAAATGAAAAAATGATCTTAAAGATTCAGAAGATCGAGAAAGACCACTATTTTTTCTAACTAACTGAAAAATAAAGAAGTTAAATGAGCAAAAGATTCAATTTAAGTAGAGAAAATCTTCCCTTTTTCTAAAGATCGCACAAGTCTTGATATTAATCTTGCTTAATACCGTTCTTTCTCTGGATACACATTTAATCACTAAGTTAGAGAAATACCCTCATCTGATGACAATCTGTTACAGGAAAAAACTGTTGTCTGAATTTTAGGGTCAAGGAGTATCTTTGGAGGGACTATGCATAGGATAGAGCAAATAGCTATTGTTGGGTGTGGCCTAATAGGAGGATCCCTTGGCTTGGCTTTAAAGAAGAGGGGTCTTGCAGGAAAGGTTGTTGGTATAGGTAGAGATAAGACCCGCCTTCTAAGGGCAATGGAGTTAGGGGTGGTTGACGAGATGAGTACTGATCTTAGAGAGGGAATTGATGGGGTCAAGATGGTGGTTATGGCCACACCGGCCAGCGTCATCTTAGAGATGACCCCAAAACTCCTTCCCCATCTTAGTGAAGGATGTGTTGTTACCGATGTGGGTAGTACAAAGGGAGAGATAGTCGAAAGACTCACCCCCCTTTTTAGAACAGGTGTCTATTTTGTGGGTGGTCATCCTATTGCTGGTTCCGAGGTTACTGGCGTAGAAGGAGCAGATGGTGATCTGTTTGAAGGTGCTACCTGTGTCCTCACCCCCATCAACCAAACCGATAAGGATGCCCTCTTTTGTGTAAGGGAGATGTGGATGGCTTTGGGAGCTAAAGTCATCGAGATGGATCCTTCAAAACATGACCTTATCTTGGGCATCACCTCCCATCTACCTCACATTGCTGCCTTCGCCCTCTCTCGACTAGCCAGTGGGCACCAAAAGAAGTACGAGGACCTTCTCCCTCTGTGTATTGGCAGTGGATTTCGTGATACAACAAGGATTGCCGGTAGTTCCCCTATCCTCTGGCGTGACATCTGCCTCTCCAATAGAGAGGTATTGTTAGATCTTTTAGATAGACTTAAAGAGGATCTCAGTTATTTTAGGGATCTTATTGAAAAAGATAAGAGCGAGGAGCTTTTGGAGGAGCTTAGGAAGATTGGGGAGTGGAGGAAAAGATTTTGAATGGAAGCTCTAAGGGTTAAACAAGCTACTTCTCTCCAGGGATCACTCACCCCTCCACCAGATAAGTCAATCTCCCATCGAGCCCTCATCCTTTCAGCCTTGGCCCAGGGAGAGATGAGGGCAAAGAATCTCCTATGGGGGGAGGACTGCCTCAGGACCCTTAGGGCATTTCAAGCCTTAGGAATACGCATAGAAGGTGTGGGAGCAAGGGAGACAACAGTCTTTGGCCGGGGGGGTAAGGGGTTCAAGGAACCAGCGGATGTCATCGATCTGGGTAATTCGGGAACAAGCATGCGTCTCTTGCTAGGCGTGCTTTGTGGCCAGGACTTCTACACTGTAGTAACCGGCGATAACTCCCTGAGATCTCGGCCGATGAGGCGAGTGGTCCAACCTTTGATCCAAATGGGCGCGAAGATATTTGGCCGGGATGGGGGAAATTATGCTCCCTTGAGTATTGTGGGGTCTTCCTATTTAGAAGCAATCCAGTATCAATTACCTATTGCCAGTGCTCAGGTAAAGAGTGCCCTCTTATTGGCAGGTCTTTTGGCTGAGGGGGAGACAGAGATCGAAGAACCAATTGCCTCTCGAGATCATACCGAGAGAATATTGACGTATTTAGGGGTAGAGATAAAGAAGGAAGGATTGAAAGTCTCCCTCTGTGGTCCCCTTGAGATAGAAGGCGAAAAAGAGATCGTTGTTCCAGGAGATATATCCTCAGCTGCCTTCTTTATCGTAGCGGCCTCTCTTTTGCCAGAGTCCCTTTTGGTAGTGGAAAGGGTAGGGACTAACCCTACTAGATGTGGCGCAATCACGGCCTTAAAGGAGATGGGGGCTGAGATAGAGATAACTAATGAAGAAGAGATTTGTGGTGAGCCAGTGGCTCAAATCAAGGTCAAAGGGGGTCCTCTCAAAGGGGTAGAGATTGACCCCAAGAGTATTCCAGCCATGATCGATGAGATTCCTATCCTCGCTGTAGCTGCAACCATGGCCTGCGGTAGGACCCATATCTGGGGAGCGAGGGAACTTCGGGTCAAGGAGACCGATCGACTCAAGGCCTTAACTACAGAACTCTCTAAGATGGGTGCCAAGATAGAAGAACTTCCTGACGGCCTGATTATTGAGGGTCCATCGCTGTTAGTGGGAAGCGAAGTCAATTCTTATGGAGACCATCGGATAGCGATGGCCTTAACCATAGCGGGTCTCCTGGCTAAGGGCGAGACCATCATCCAAGATACTGAGTGCATCAAGACTTCCTTTCCAGATTTTGAAGAGACACTGAAGAGACTCACTGTTGGGTCTTAGTAACGAGATCTTATACCAAGTTAAATTTTTGATGATTGTATAGATGCGTGATCTAATCAGCCGGAAGACGATAGAAGGGGCCCTCAGCATCGGGGTAGTCTGCACCTTAGTCTCGCTACCGTGCATTTACTATCACTGTTTTGTTGGCTCAAGGAAGGAGCTTTTAGAGATATTTCCCCCTCGGGTTCTTCCAGGTGTAATGCTCCTCCATGTCTGGCAGATTTTAATAGTCTCCTTTATGTGCGCTGCCTTTGGACTTGCCTGGAGCAAAAAGTATGGATTACGAGGCATAGGAGATCCAAAGGAGGTTAAGAGGAATCTCTGGAAATTTCTTCTAGTAGGTATCCTTGTTGCTACAACCTCATACCTTCTTTTCGATAGGACCCTTTCAATAAAAGCCCCCTCTCTTTATCCCTCAAATCCCCTTTGGATTCTCTCGATCTCCCTTAAAGCCAGTTTCTTTAATGAGATCGTAAGATTTGGCATGATGGCTCTAGTGGCAAGACTCACCAGGAATATCCATGTAGCTAATATAGTCGTCTCTGGATTCCTTGTCTATATCGGCATAAGGTCATTCCGGCTCGTAGGGCTGGGATTCGACTGGGATCATTTCTCTCTTCTCTGTGTAGGCTATAGTTTTATCTTTAACCTTTTGATGGGGTACCTCTATGCCCGATTTGGTATCATCTCAACGATGCTCATCCAGTTTCTTATTGGCTTGAGGCTCTTATTCTTATAGAGATTTGGTGTGTGTCTGCATGGAAGAGCTCGATAAGCTCACTGAGTCAATATATAAAAAGATGCAAGAAGCAAGGCCTTTCGAAGAGGTAGAATTACTCCTTCTCTTCATCGAGAGGCTCTTCTATTTGAGCTGGGACTCTAAGGGCGGCTATCAAGGTGGATTCGACCTGAGATTCAAGAGAACCCCTCTAAAGGGGAGGGTAGATAAGATCCTTATCATCCAACCCTCCTCAATAGGGGATGTGGTCTACTCTCTGCCCTTGGTCAGGGGTCTACGGGAGCAGTATCCGAAAGCGACTCTCAGCTTCCTGGTCGAAGAGACCGCTGCACCTATTGTCACTTGTAATCCAAATCTGGATGAGGTTATC
>DNCN01000036.1 GCA_003485015.1 bacterium | reverse complement strand
ATTTAAATACGGCTATGCACCGGTCGCATAACCGACTTCTTTCGTGTTTTAAGGAAGTTGGGGGAGACGTGTGGTCTCTGTCTACTATTGCTGCTGAAGAAGTTTACACAGGATATGCTTTTGAAATTCTCCCAGTTACAAACACGGCAGCCGTGGGTCTATCTTCAGCTTTATATTCAGATGTAACTCGTCAAACTCTTATCTCTGTAGAAGATGGAGCTGTAAGGTTCAGATACGATGGAGGAGATCCTACTTCAACTACGGGGCATCCGATTTCATCTGGGACCTTATTCAATCTTCAGGGTTTAAACACGATAAAGAACTTTAAGGTCATTGCTCAATCTGCGGCTGGTGCTACACTTTCGGTTACTTATGAGAGGTAGGTGAGAAATTATGTCAGTTCAAGTTCTGATTCAGGCTGCTGATGGTATGCCCTCCGGAACCACAGACCAGACACTACGGCATGATGGATCAAACTGGGTAGGGACGAGTAGTCTATCTAATGATGAAACTACCGTTACTGTTGGCACAGCTGGCACAGAGGGAAGGTTGCATATGGTTAATGGAACTATAATCACCGAGTCAGACAGGGGGTCAGGTGAGTTTTATAGGGGTGGTATTATATTTCCTGAGTGGACTGGCAATCCAGGCTGGGACTTGCTTAGTGCGGGGACTAACCATAGAGTGATATATTGGCGCTATAGGGTTGGTGGGGTGGATGAGAGATGGATGTATTTTGATCCAGAGGGCACTGCTACTGGTGCACACGGAATACATTTTAGACCAGGCGGGAATCCTGATGCATTGGTGATTAGGACTTGGCCTACTAATGTTGGTGTGGGACTAAAAAATCCAACGGCTAAATTCCACGTTCACGATACTTCTACCGAAGTAACTGCAATCGCTATACGTGCTTACGGAACGAACACTGGTCCTGCCTGGGCAGGGCGGATAGCTGCTGGTGGGACAAATACAGCTTTCATAATGGGTGAATATAATACAATGGCTTGGTTGGGCGCACATACGGCTGCTATGGATGCTTGGAATGATTTTTATATAAACCCTGATGGAACTAAGAAAGTATTTATCGGTAGTAAAGGTGGCTGGGTAGGTGGTCCTTTAGTAGTAATTGATTCCGCAACCAAAAAAGTTGGTGTTGGGACGTCTCCGCATAGCACTCTTCATACCTCTGGCTCATTTGCAACCGCAATAAAAATAGTAACTACTAATTACACGGTTACAGATGAGGACCATACTATTTTAGTAGATGCAACTGCTGGACCTGTTACGGTTACGCTATTGCCAGTAGCAGGGATTGAGGGTAGGGAATATGTTGTGAAAAAGATAGATGCTTCGGTTAATGCTGTGACTGTTACTTCGGTGTCAAATATAGATGGTGTAGCGAGCAAAACGCTTGAACTTCAGTGGAGATATTTAAGGGCGACTGCTGCAAGTCCTTGTTATATGATAACGTCGAATAATTAGAGAGGGAGAAAGATTTAATGGAATTAGAATATAGACAAATTGTAATCGCAGATATAGCGGCAGAGATTCCTACCACACTTTCACCTGATCAGTTGGTTTTTGTTAAGGATACTGCTAAGTTCTGTTCTGTTGTAGGTGGAACTGTGATCCCTGTAGCGGGTGCTGGGGGTGCTGGAGGTGGTGGAGGTGGACTAGGTGGCTTTCCAATGTCTGCCCCTGCTGGCACGGCGGCTGCACCAAGTTATACCTTTGCCGGTAATACTGATACTGGAGTATATCATCCAGAGGCAAACGCTTTAGGTTTTGCTGCTGCTGGAGTAGAACGAGTAAGGATCAAAGATGATAAAACAGGCTTTGGGACATCTGCTCCAGAGACTACAGTAGATATTAAGAGCAACTCTGTAACTACCTCGCCTTTAAGAGTCCAGACCAGAGCGACTGTAACAGGAGGAGGCTTTGATCCAGCCTTGATGCCAGGATGGAATCATCGAAGGCAGATAAACGTCAGCAATCCAGGAACGGCTCAAACGGATTACCAAATTTCGATCGTTTTGGATACTCAGACTTTAATTGCGGATGGTAAACTGCAATCCCAGGGACAAGATATAAGATTCACGCAAGCCAATGGCTCAACAATTATTACAAATTACTGGATTGAGCACGACACAATGAATACTACTACCACCCGAATCTGGGTTAGAGTGCCGAATATTCCTGCGGGAAGTTCAACTCTGTTTGTTTATTACGCTAATCCTACTGCCCCCGCTCAAACCAGTGGTGATAATACGTTTTTGTTTTTTGATGGTTTTATAGGAACATCAATTGATACAGGTAAATGGCCTACCGTCGTCGGGACTTTTACGGTTTCAGGAGGAACGATCAGAGTTAATCAGAACAGCTACATGGCTAATACTAACTTCGATTTTAGAAGTTATTCAGCTTTGTCACTGGAGGCGAGGGCAAGACCTAATGCTACCAATCTGACTGGTATGGTCAGTGCTGTTAGCTCTAACTATTTTGGGGTAGCTGAAATGAGTTCAACACCACGAGGGTTTAATTTTCTCTGGTGGGGAACTGGTGTATACCGAGAAAGAGCTAGTGAAACTTCAGGCTCGGAAAATTACTGGGGTACTATTGGCACTACTAATTGGAACAGGATAGCTATGAGCTGGATTAGTGGGACGTCGATAAAATACACAACTACTGCACAGGGCACAACAACTGACACCGTTTATATCCCCACAAATACTGCGGCTCAACCTTGGTATCCACACGTTACTAATAGACAAAACACTGCTGGATTAAGCCTTGATTGGATATTTATCCGCAGGTATGTAGCTACTGATCCTGGCACGAGTTTAGGTGCTGAACAAACTGCGGGCAGTGCTGTAGAAGAAGATAGATTAGTCATTTATATACAACCTAACACTGGCAATATGGGAGTTAGAACGAATGATCCTGTTACGGCACTGACTATAGGGGGTTAACTGGCGCGTCAGGGGGTGTAAATTTAAGGTATGTCGCTGCTACTGGTGGGCTCTATCGGTTTACCTCGTCAACAAGATATAAAACCGATATAGAACCTTTCAAACCTGACAACTTCCTAAATGTTTTACAGCTTGAGCCTAAAAAGTTTACAGATACAACTACGAATGAAAGAGTGATAAATTACATTGCTGAGGATCTGGACAAGTTAGGCTTAAAGGATGCAGTCCATTACTTGGATGGCAAGCCTGAAGGGATCAAAGAAGAAGCACTTGGTTTATATCTTTTAGAGGTCTTGAAGCTTCAGCAGAAAGAAATTGATAGGCTAAAAGAGCTGTTGGGGGAGGGGAAGAAAGACAAACCAGATCCTACCCTACGTAAATCCAAACGTTCTTCAAAAGGGGAAGAAACTACAAAAAAAGGAGGTTAGGATATGACCTTAGACTCTGAAGCACAAAAACAAATCTTACTTGAGTTTATTAACAGGCAACTCTTCTCAGGAACTGAATTAGAAGTATACGCAGCACTGAAAAAGGCTATTGAAGATGCAGAAATTGAGCCATAGAAAGGGAAGTTATGGACGAACAAGGATTACAAACAGCTATAGCGGTTATACAAGAGAAGATCCATAACATCTTTGAGATTGTCCAGGGGATCAAAAAGGATTTAGAGAAAAAGTATATCACACGACAAGAGTTTGACCCTGTTAAAAAGATAGTCTATGGCTTAGTGGGAGCGATCCTCTTGGGCGTCACTGGAACGATCCTTGCCATGGTTCTGCAAAGATGAAGCGATGTGGACTTTGTGGGAAACGGCTATCACGGTGGGTCTTATCGTGAGTGGGATAATCTGGTTGTGGTGGTTGCTTAAAGGGATGTTGAACTACAAAGAAGGGGAAGATAAGCAACCCTGAAATTGATGATATGATAAAAAAAAAGTCTCAGAATACAAAGAAAGAAGAGAGCAACCGACAAGAGAAGAAGCATAGGCGGGTGATCGGGAGAGATCTTCCCGTTAAAACTATCATCCAAGCGATCAAGGCAAACCATGGTATCGGCACTGCAGTCTGTAAAGCGTTAAACACAGACAACAAGGCTCTTCAGAGATGGCGAAAGAAATGGCCTGAGATCGAGGAGGCAGTTCAAGAAGCAACTGAGGGTGTCCTTGATCTTGCCGAAAGTAAGCTCATAACGTGTATAGAGAATGGCGAACCTTGGGCTATATGTTTTATATTGAAATGCAAGGGTAGGCATAGAGGCTGGGTAGAAAAAAGAGAGTATGATTTCCCAACCGATATTAAGATCACGGTCCAAAGAATCGTCACCGATGAACGAGGGGAGTTACTTACTTCCAATAGTTTACCACAAGTTACAGGAAGAGGTCCTCTACGGCTCATCGGCCCGGTTCAAGGTAATAGCTAAAGGTAGAAGGTGGGGCTTAACTACTGCCTTTGCTCATTACGTTATAGATAAACTTGTAGGCGACAGTGTTTCCCCAATCCTCTGGGTAGATACAATTTACAGTAATATTGAACGATATTTTGAGAGATACTTCCTTCCAGTTCTTAGGCATTTACCAGCCGATGCTTGGAAGTGGAGAGAGGTAAAGAAAGAACTGAATGTATTGGGTCGGATTTGTGACTTTAGAAGTGCCGATAACCCAGAGAACATCGAGGGCTTTGGTTACGCTCTCATCATCCTGAACGAAGCTGGTATCATCCTAAGAAACTCTTACCTTTGGCATAATTCAATTAGACCAATGGTGTTAGACCACCAAGCCCCGATCCTGATAGGAGGAACACCTAAAGGTAGGGGCATATTCTACGAGATCTTCCAAAAAGCAAAGGTAACTAAGGGCTGGCAGGCTTTTCAATTCTCAAGCTATGAGAACCCATATCTATCAAAAAAAGAGATAGATGAGCTTACGGCTTCTATGCCAGAGAAGGTAAAACAACAAGAGATATATGCACAATTTTTAGAAGAGTCCAGATTAGTCTTCCGAGATTTTGAGAACTGCATAAAAGGGAAAGAGGAAGAGCCGCAAGCGGGCAAGACTTATTTTGGTGGTTTAGACTTAGGCAAGCATGAAGATTGGACCGTGCTGACTATTATGGATTCATCTCATGTAGTTTTTCAGAAGAGAATTCAAAAGCTTTCTTGGAACTTTATCAAAGAATGGATCAAAGAGCATTCCACCCGATATTATACTCCAAAGACTCTCGTGGATGCTACAGGGCTAGGTGATCCGATCTTTGATGACCTATTTAAGGCAGGGTTGAATGTTTTCCCTTATATTTTCACTCCAGAGAGTAAGGCTCGGTTGATTGAGCGGTTGATGTTAGACATTGAGGTTGGTGAGATCTCATTTCCAAGAATTGAAGCCTTGATCGCTGAGCTTTGCATGTTTGAGTATACAGAAGTTCCTTCAGGTCGAGGGGGAAGATACTCAGGGGCCAGTGGTTTCCATGATGACTGTGTTATCTCATTAGCCTTGGCGAACTGGGCAAGGCAGACGTATAGTTCTGGGGTTTACGTGGCGGGTTATGATGCAGTGTAATCAGTGTGGTATGGGTTTGCTAAGTGCTTTCTGTGGTAAAATCAATGAGAATTTATTATGTAACCCCTATTATAAAACCAGCAAAGTAACGGATGAGGAGGGCAATGTGCTTGTTATTGACAAAGAAGTAGAAGATGGTGTCCTGTTTACTTTTGAAGTAAGTATTGAGCAAGCAGAAACTCTTGCCTTTATGAGTACGAAATTAGGCAAACACAGAGGAGAGATACTTCGTGATGCCGTCACTAAATGGATAGAATCTTTTGAAGCTGAAGCGATGGCAGATCAGATCGAGCGAAACTGGGCTTACTTAGCTGAAGAGAAGCAAGAGGAAATAATCAGGGTGCTGAAAGAGAGAATGGAACAAAAAAAGCAAGAGCTAAATAAAAGCTCCCGGATTACTTCCAGGTGATCTAAAATGGGTTTGTTAGACATCTTTAATAGAACTAAATTTCAGAAGAAGGTAGTTGAGCCTTCTTCTATTTCTATCCAGAAAGAGATGTCTGACCCCGAAGATACTGGAGTAGTCAGAGGCTATGATAGATTTCCCTCTACAACAACTTTTGCAGTTCGAAGATATGTCCAACTTAGTTGGGAAGAGTTAAGGCGTATCTACATCCAGTCATCAGCGGTCAGACCTGCAGTAGATTCTATTGTCAGGCAAGTCTCTTTAACCCCTTGGGTGGTTGTAGGGGAAGATGAGAAAAAGAGGGACGAGGTTGAGAGATTCTTTAACAACCCGAATAGGAATAAGGAGAGGTTCTCAGAACTTCTTGCTAAAGTCCTGAAGGATATTCTGATTTATGATGCTGGAGCGATTGAGAAGGTAAAGAGCCTTGATGGAAAATTAAGAGAGATATATGCCAGAGACGGTTCTACTATAAAGCCTATTTCAGATGAATATGGGTTGCTTAGAGGATATGAACAGGAGGTTTATATCCAAGCCGCAAGGAGGAAGGTTATATTTGAACCTGATGAGCTGATTTATTTATCCTTATATCCTTCCTCAGAAGGTCCTTGGGG
>DNCN01000073.1 GCA_003485015.1 bacterium | reverse complement strand
TCTCCTTTTGGTTCATGCCTCCATTATAGCTAAAGGAGGTTCTAAGGATAAGTATTTTTACACCACTTCATATCACAGGACTTACAAAGGAAATTCCTATACTATGAACTTATTGATTGCAGTATGAAACCGCATCCCTGGAGAAGCCCTACATATCGTTCCAAAACGACAGATAATAAAACGCAAATCTTCTGAAACACCCAGGGTTTGGAGAAATCTTTCTTCTTTTAATTTTGTCTCGGCATAGGGACTTTGAGGCTGTAATTCTAAAAGGGAATATTCTTCATCTACAAGCTCCCGCTGGGTCCCATAGATGTTGGTTGATGAGAGGTGAATCATGGGGCATTTTACAGTCTTACAGGCTTCTGCTACTCTAACGGTTCCATGGTAATTGACATTCTCTACCAGTTCTTTATTCTTGAAGCTGCTAGCGGCATCGGTAATTGCAGCTAAATGTATAACAACATTAGCGCCCTCAAAGATCGGTTTTAATTCTATCTCTAAATATCTCCCTCAATAAAACGGTATCTTCCCTCAGGAGGTAGGTTAAACATTGAACAGTAGCGTTGAGTTGAGAGGTTATCAATCATCATAATTTCAGTCTCAGGAAAAATCCTTGGTATTTCACGGATTAACCGGAAACCAATATGTCCTAAGGCACCGGTAATTACAATCTTCATAGTTTCACCGTAGATATTCTTTGAGACAATTCTCGTAATACTCCCTGGTTTTAATCAAACCACTTTTAGATCGTATCGAGGGCTCCAATTCAAAGCTCCTTTGGACTGATTCCATCTGCTTGGGATGCAAGAATAAGTGCATCAACAACATCTTCTACATAGATTACGTTCCTTATCTGATTACCTTCACCAAAGACTGATATTTCTTTCTTCTGTATGGCCAGGCCAATAAAATAATTGTTAAAGGTAACCTCTGGACTATTTATACAGGCCCTTTGTCCAAAGACATATTAGATAGACGCAGGACAGTGGCCCGTATTTCGTAGGCGTTGGCGTAGATGAGCACGTATTTCTCCGAAACAGACTTGTTGGCTGAATAGATATCGAGAGGAAATTCAGGGTGTTTCTCATCAGCGGGTCGGTATTGGAGCCTGCCCAACTGGGTGCTAGTGCCAAGATGGATTAATCTCGCCTCTCTATTAAAACGGCGAATAACTTCCAAAAGATTGAATGTACCTCCACTATTCACGTCCAGATCGATCCAGGGTTCTCTCATTGAGAAAGGATGGGATGTGGAGGCTGCACAATTAAAGATGATATCCTTGTCTCTCACATATTGAGAGAGTTGGTCAAAGTTGAGCATGTCATAAAAACCCACATGGAGAGAATCTCTAATTTGGTAATAATATTTTAAATAGCTTTCAGTCATTAATTTATGAATGTCATATATGGTAATTGGGCAATCTTTATGAGTCTCATTTGACTGGCAAGCCTTGAGGGATACCCACCTCGGTAGCCGTACCTGAGAATATGACAATTGGCCTCCATTTTCTATCTCGACAAGTCTCCAACAGATTCAGCATAGGTAAAACATTAATCTTTAAATCAGTCAATGGATCTTTATCTGCCACATACACACTAGTCTGGGCAGCAAGATGGTAGACGATATCTACACCTTCTAAAATCTGCCCAAAAGTCTCCCTCATACAAATATCTCCCGTGATATCTATAAGATCTGCCCTCCCTTTACGGGTAGGAACTTACTACTTTTACTCAACCGGACGATCGTGCAGTCAATATCTTTCACAGAATGGATCAGGTTGGTTGCCAGGTATCCACTAGCCCCAGTAACCAAAATTCGCCTTCGTTCAAAATAAGAGATTATCTTCTCTTCTATTCGTAAGTTCATAAGAAAGTCTCACAAAAATACAAAGTTTACACCGGTAAATTGACCCACATTACTTGATGGGTGGCCCTTTCAGCCAGTCAAAGTCAATCCCAGGGTCATCGTAAGGAAGTCTAAGTTCATCCTCAGGGTTATACACATTAGAGGTGATGTAGAGTAGATGAACCGGCCCTTGGACTGTCTTGCACCCATGAACTACCTCTGGAGGAATCTTAACGATCTGGGCAGGCTGTAGATCCCCCATCAAGAAGTCCATGGTCTGTTTATAGGTTGGGGAATCTTTACGAAGATCATACAGTCCCACTCGAAGTACACCACTGGCCACATACCACCAGTCAGTCTGGATGCGGTGATAATGCCATGCTTTGATCACTCCATCAAACATAAACGAATGGCTCCACTGGCCGAATCCCTCTTCAAAGAGATCGTCGGTCACCCGGATAATCTCCCGGAAAAACCCCCTTTCATCAGTGTGGGTTGGTAGTCTCTTTATCACTACCTTATCAATCATCGGTTCCTCCTTGTAAATAATAGAATACATGTGTTTCCCAATCGATATTCCTCATGGAAATTGTTCTGGGATACTTCTTGCTCCTTACCCAAATATGTGCCAATATAAGTAGATTTAAATATCAGCCTGAAATCTACTGATGCCATAACCTCAATTATCTCATTGATATTAAAGAATCGATAGGGGATCTTCGACCCATAGTAGTTTTGAACTGTTACATAGGAGGGTATATCCCCGGCAATAAGATCAGTAAATAAGAGATATTGTGGTTCATACCTTGTTAGGGTATTGATAAGACTCTTATAATCATCGATGTATTGAAGCAAGGACCCTAAATGGATGATATCTACCCTCTCCAGATCCTTGGGGAGAGAGGTATAGAAATGGATCCTGGGGTCATTCTTAAAGATGTGCCTGCCTAACTCACAGATCTTTTTTGCCTCATGGTAGTCTATGGACTGTTCAATACAGCCATAGATAACCGGAATGTAAGTAAAGCCTAAACCACCACCAAAGTCTAAGATCTTTACTCTTTCTGACCTTTCTTGAAGTAGAACAACTAGAAAGGGGAGCAGACTGCGAGAATAGGCGACTACAGAGGGTATGGCCCTCCCCTCCTTTGCTATTTCCAATAGTCTGTTTGTCCTCTCAAGTGCCTTTGTGCAGCCCATACTTCACCTTCAAATCCCTCTCCATACTTCGGAGCCTCTTCAAAGCTACGGTAGAGAACCTTCCCAGATGTTGAACTCCTTCATTCTATGATCTCCTTTATCATCTTCATTATCTTCTCTGCATCCGCTTCAATAAGCTCTGGGTAAATAGGAAGTGAGATTATCTCCTTCACGATCCGTTCTGTCTTTAAAAGATCACTCCTGCAAGAAAGATCCTTATAGGCCGGCTGAAGATGTACAGGTACAGGATAGTGGATCGAGGCTATAGCCCCTCCTGTTCTCAGAGATTTCAATAGCCTATCCCGTTTGGTCGAACGTACAACATACAGATGGTATACATGGGTAGAGCCTTCCCTCTTTCTGGGCAGAGTTAAACCTGTTTCTTCGAGTCCTCGCTTGTATATTTCGGCAAGATACACCCTCTTTGAGTTATCCTCATCAAGATGTCGTAGCTTAATCCGTAATATGGCCGCCTGGATCTCATCCAATCTCGTATTCCATCCGGTAAGATGGCTCACATACCTCTCAGCCCAGCCATACTCCCGCAACAAGGATGCCTTCTTGGCCAATTCTTCATTATCGGTTACCACTATTCCCCCATCCCCCAAGACACCTAAGTTTTTAGTCGGATAGAAGCTGAAACAGGCCATATTGCCAAATGAACCCACACGTCTTCCTTTGTAGGTTGCTCCATGAGCTTGAGCACAGTCCTCTATTACCTTAAGATTATATCTTTCAGCAATTTCTAATATAGGGTCCATATCAGCTGGTTGCCCATAGATATAGACAGGAACTATTGCCTTCGTTCGGAAGGTAAGTGCCCTTTTTATCTTTAGTGGATCAATGGTATAATAGTCTTCTTCAATATCCACCAATACTGGTATGGCACCTGCCAATACAATCGCTGCCACGTGGCCACAGCCGTATGTGAGACAGTGATCACCTCATCACCTGTTCCTATTCCACAAGCAATAAGGGCCAGATGGATGGCCTCTGTTCCACTACCCACATCGATTCCATAAGAGACACCAATATAACGAGCAAATTCTTCCTCAAATGCTTTCACCTCTTCGCCAAGGATATACTGCCCTTTATCCAACACCCGTAAGAGGGCAGTATCGATCTCATCCTTATAGGAAAGGTATTGAGCCTTTGGATTACTGCACAGGATCATTCTAAGACCTCTACCTTGGGTACATAGACAATCCACTTGCCACCGGATTCCATAAACTTCTGCTCTTTGGCCATAATCTCCTCTTTATGGTTATAGGCAAAGAGGAGGGCATAATCAGGGTAGTTAGCCATAAACTCCTCATGAGGACGAATCGGAATATGGGTGCCTGGACTGAACTTCCCTTGTTTTATCGGAGTGGTATCGCTGATAAATTCGATGTGATCTGTAGTGATACCGCAATAGTTTATGAGGGTTGTGCTCTTGGATGTGGCTGCATAACCCACGATCCTCTTTCCTTGCTCTCTTATACTGTTCAAAAGAGTCATTAAGGTATCACGAAAGAGTTCACAATTCTCACGAAATCTTTTATATGTCTCTAGTCTATCCAACCCCAACTCTTTTTCTAGTTGCTTGAACACCCTGTACGAAATAGGTCGAACCCCTTTGTAAGCAATCACATATCTCATCGATCCGCCATGCGCCTCTTGAGACTCAATATCAACCATCTCCATACCATACATTTCAAAGAGATATCTTATTGAGGAAACAGAAAAGAAGACGTGCTCCTCATATATTTGATCATATGTGGCCTTCTCAATGATATCGCCGAGATATGGATCCTCAAAGATAACGATCCCATTTGGCTTGAGAAGTATCTTTATTCCCTCTCCAACAGAGTGGAGATAAGGAATGTGACACATGACATTGGCTCCTAAGAATGCATCCGCCTGGCCATATTCTTGGACAATCTTATAAGCACAGTCCTTGCCAAAGAAACTGCATAACGTATTTACCCCATTATCGATAGCCACCTGAGCAACATTGGCTGATGGTTCAATGCCAAGATGACGAATACCTATCTGGACGAAATGCCTGAGCATAATACCATCATTGCTGCCAATCTCTACCACGAAAGGATTTTGAGAAGAGAGGTAATCATTTATAACATGTTCTGCAAATTCTTGGAAATGCAGGGCCATCTGGGAAGATGTTCCAGAGAAGAATGGGTAGTTCTCATTGAACATCATTTCACGATCTGGTTGCCGCATCAATTGGACCATATGGCAATTCGGACAGAACTCCAACTGCAAGTTCAAAGAAATATTCTTTATTAAATTGGCTCTGATCTAGAAACCCATTAGCAAGAGGCATATTTCCAAAAGAGATAAATTGTTCAATGGGTGTCTCACAGATTAAACAATCTTTCATCTTTGCCTTCCTTTTCTGAACTTACCCACTTACCTCTTCACTCTTCCTTAGAGAAAAGATTGAAGTAAGGAATTAAAGGTTGAAGATTTGAGACATCTTCCCAATCACTTCCTCCATCTGGTGTCTATAGGTATGTTCGGCTAAGACCTTCTTCTGAATAACTCGGGTAATCTCCATTCTTTCTTCAGGATGATTCAAAAAATATTCTATCTTGCCCCGGAGGTCATCAGCATCTTTATAATCCACAATCTCACCAGAGGCAAAGAGTATATCTTGATCTTCTCTGTAATCGGTCAAGATAAAGGAACCACAAGCTGAAACATCAAGCACCCTTTGGTTTATACCTGTCTTCTGGGAAGTATTTATCGCTAGGTTTACCTTGGTGGTATTATATAACTTCGGTAAATCCTGATGATAATTGAGCCTTCCTAAATACTCAAAAGATCCATCCTCGCCAAGGATCATTTTACACTCCTCTTCATTGCCACATATATGTAAATGTAATCTCATTCCTTTAAGGCTTTCAATTATCTGTTTCCGGTAGCATGCTACCCTGGCACACTCTAGGCTCATCACAAAGTATCTCTTCTCTTCTGGATTCTGAAAGATGAGAGAATACTTCCATTTCTGTTCCACTTGGTTCAACAAATCTGGGATATCCTGAAAGATATCTCTATTTTTAAGCTCAATGACCTCATCGATGATGGCCTGAATCCTTGGATCACTCTTTTTGTCCAGATAACATTCTTGATAAAAACGATAGAAAAAATTGCCCACAAAGCTAACATCACAACTAAATCTTGTGCTTTCATCCTGGGATAGACTAATCTCTCGAAAGATTCGAGGATTGGTGCATAGGCACAAAAGATGAGCATGTTCAAAACCAAGCCTTTTAAGATCATCAAGAAAGCTCCTATCCCAAACAAAGGCACAACAATAAGGAAATATACTCTCCCTTTCAATCCAATAAGTTGGAATGTCGACAAGCCAAGAGGCACATGGAATCTTCATCGACGTATATAGTGGTCCCGCAATCCCAAGGTGATTGACAGTAAAGATAAAAAATCTGGATTAATACTGGCAAGCTCTTGAATAAAATCTCTCTTCGAAACCACCCCAGATTCAGGTAGAACAAGAGTCTCTACTGTATGCCCAATTTCCCTAAAGGTCTCCATACAGTCTGAAAGAATAAAGGAAGTCATTCCTGTGTAGATCTTAAATGTCAATATCTTCATTTTTGAACCACCTGGATCAATTTCTGCTTTAAACGGCTTCTTTCGCACTTAAACAGAAACCTATCCACCCCATGGCTTTTGGTTGCTCCGCACACTACTACAGAATTGAATTCCGAATGGATCAGTACCTCCTCTCTCATCCACTCTTTGGGTCTATCCCCCATATCTGGAATTCTGGTCGCCCAATCCAGAGAAAAATTCTTCCCTTCATTGGTCTGGCCCATCTCAAAGAACATCGTCTGGCCAATCCTTGACAAATTATTCAGAATCTTTCTACTCTCTTCTAGGCCTTGTGTCTTGATGATATGGTGGTGTAAACTGAGATATATTACCACATCATATCTTTGATCCAGATCGGATATCGAATCACTAGAAAGGGTTGCAAGTATAAACTTGATATCTAAGTCGTATATCTCATTGACCTTTCGAGCTATGACTATCAAATCAGGTCTCTCTTCTATCCCTGTAACTTTAGCTCCCCGCTTGGCAAGTTCAAAACAGAAGTATCCTACATTACAACCAAGATCCAGCACATTCAGGCCCTTTAAATTAGAAGGTAGATTCGATAGGATAATTCTTAGTCTTTTAGTACATCTCTCTTTCACCTCTTCATCAGTTTGTAGATCAATAAATTCTATAAACGGTATCGGCTGATAATTACAACAGGCCCCCCTCTGTCCGCCTTAAATTCTTGAGTAAAATCTTTACTGCTTCTATCTTATACTTATACTTACTTATACCGATCAACCTTAACCCCATAATGGATTCATCATCTATTCTAAAATCTCCTCCGCCGCTTTTAAGACCCTTTCTACTGAAATAGTATACATACATGTCTTCTCTTTGCAATCCTTAACATACCGTTTAAAACATGGCCCGCACTCTACCTCAGCCTGCAACAAAATCTTCCTTTTGGCACCATAGGGAGGACGATTGACAGAAGAGGTTGGACCATAGATTCCTATAATTGGCACGTTTACTGCCGCAGCAACCTGCATTGGACCAGTATCATTAGTAACAAAGAGATTGCATCTCTGGATTAGGGCAGCCAACTCTTTCAGTGTAGTCTTGTCTGCCATATTTATAGATCGTAACCCTATCAATTTACAGATTTCATCAACCAATCTAATATCTCCTGGTCCACCGAAGACTATAATTCCCGCGTTATACTTTTGAGATAGCTGGGTTCCTATTTTAGCATATCTCTCCTTTGGCCATTTTTTGGTATACCAGTCACTGCCTGGATTGAGACCGATTACTACATCCATCTCTTTTATTTGGTGGGACCTAAAAAACCTTCTTGCAAATTCCCTTTCTTCCTCACCTATGTATATCTCCAGTCTCTTTTCCGTCAGCTCGATATTAGCCAATCTCAAATGTCTATCAACCACACTCAATCCAGTCTTATGAAGCTGATAGGGCTGGGTAAGAAGGATATAGAGATATTCCCTCCACCAATCGTCCGAAAAGGAATACTGCCAATACTCATCAATCATAAAACCTTTAAAAGCTTGAGGTTTTATCAGGTAAGTGATTATTCCAGCAGTGTTCCATATCGAAAAATTAATGACCAGATCAAATTCTATCCTTTGTAGATTAGAAACAAGCTCCTCTATTTCTCGAAAGACATCTCCAACCTCTCGTACTCCTTGTAAAAGTTCATCCTGGTATTGAGTGGTCTTAATGATAAATACATCATCAAGTCTAGGGTTGTTTGTAACTACTTGGGCACATCTATCATTCACCAAAAATGCTAAATAACTAAACGGATATTTCTCTCTTAAGCCAATTATAGCCGGAGTCGCAGTCAGCACATCAGCTATATCGTGGGTCGAAATGATTAAAACCTTCGAATCTGGTTTCATTATAACTCGGGTTTATCTTTCTTTTCTCCAGCGAGAATCTGCTCAATTATAGAAAAAATCAGCTCTTTTTCGCTAATCTTTACTTTACATCGCCGTTTTAGCTCAATCAGCTCTGAAATTTCCTGAAATTCCATAGAGTTACCTTTGTTTAATAGCTTCTTCTGCTTTTTGAGTAAATATTCAAGTCTACGCAGTTCTTTAACCTTTCCCATTCAATATTTATACCCCTACTCTCTTTCAAATATTGCCATCTACAATTCCCGGACCACCTCCTCAACCAACCTTTCCATTCTATTACTCATCTCACTTACTTGTTTGTAGAAAGATTTAATATTAGTATCTTTAGATGATTGCCAAAGGATTCCTTCGATGGTCTCCTTGATCAGGCGGGTAACCCCTAAATCATTGATCTCTCTGTTGATCCTGTCCAACTTATTGTCCCCAGAGTCAATTGCTTCAATGGCCTCCTGGCAGAGACCCCGAAGGAATATGAGCTCATCTCTCATGTCCTCCATTCCCCTTCGCAGACCCACTCGATCTACCCTTGGGTAGTAGTCTTGAGCCTGGCTTAAGAAGCCCTCTATATCAATCTCTACCTTACAATACGTCCTGATCGCCTCATCCAGATCCATCTGGATAAAACCCTGCTTGAGGATTCCCCCTTCGGTAGCATTGATGCACTTCGCCTGAGTATGTCTTACCTCCTCTTCAAACCATCTCTGACAACTAACGAGCCTTCTGGTTGTAAAAACATCCCTCCCAAAGATATCTTTCGTTAAAAAGGCATTAGATTTGTTGAGCTTATCGTGTCTTTCACCTAAAAAGGCTACGTCCCCAGCGTGGAACTGGTCGATGATGGGGAATGAGAGATCCTGACCGACAAGGATGATTGGATCTGTGCCGATCTTTCTGGCCAGATCAAAGGCCGCCGTGGCTACTGATCCGCCTGTCCTTAATGGTTCAGTCTTTAACTCACCAAACTCAAGATAGGAGTAAATCCAATTCATAAGTGGATGTCCATGGCCAGCGATCAATTTCTTACCTTCAAAACTGGCGAAAACGAGGAAAGAGGCTATTCCATCAGCCACTAAATGCATTCCCTTTGTCTTCAGCCCTTCTATATGGGCATACTTCACCTCCTGGGGGTCGACAGAGACGATCAAATCAGGTTTAATACCCTTTGAGAGCATGGGTCTGAGAGCAGTATCCACACTCATGAGTAAGGCCCTTCCCTTGGCCATATTCAGACATTTTATATTCTTATCCAGAGATGGGCCTGCAGAGATGATAATGGCCGGCTTGCCCGAGAACTTACCGTAGAGGGCATCAACCGGAGGATGATTGATTATCTGGGCAAGGTTGAGGAGGATGTTTCTCAGCCACATCTCTCCATAAAGGGCCTGGGTGGTCAGATTGGCCAATCTTGCCTCAAGGCCTCCTTCGATAGTCCTTCTTAGGTAGCCATAATATTCGGGGCTTAGTTGAAAGCTCGGTGGGTAGGCTATTACCTTTACTTGGCCTATCTTATCAAGACCAATAGTTACTCTCAGCCGACCAATTACCTCCTCCTTATTAAGACCTACGATCAATTCTATATTCTTTGCCGTGAGGATGGTAATTAAATTCTGAAGCTCTAAGGCCATTTTGAAGATGGATAGACTCTCTTCAATGACCACGATCTTGCCCCGGGTACCGAGCTGAGAATAGAGCTCAAAGATATGATACCCTAGTCCAAGCCCAAGAACGATGGTCAATGTACCTGGTTCCAAGCGATACCCCGAGATAAACTCCCTGGCCTCACCCCGGGGGTCATCCAGACTGTGAAGGAGTAAACCTTTCATCAGGATGGAGGGCCCATATGCAGTCCCCATTAAAGTTAAGCTGTGTGGTTCAATAGATTTCAACCTATCAACCAATTCTGGATCTAAGAATCTAATATTGGCGGCGTAATAGTCTCTAAATAACTGTTCTTTCTTTGCCATTTCTAGCCAAATATCTCCCGCATAACCCTGACCAGTCTCTCCATCCGGTACTTGTAAGTATGTTCCCCCAGTACTCTCCTCTGTCCCCTCTTAGCAATCTCCCGACGTTCTCTTGGATGCTTCAGGAAATAGTCTATCTTCTCTTTAAGCTCTTCTTCGGCTCTGAAGTACACTATCTCCTTATCAATCTCTAAGAGGCTCTGGATATCCTGCCGATAATCGCTGAGAACAAAACCACCACAGGCTAGGACATCAAAGGGCCTTTGGGTCAAACTCGTCTTTATTGGGGTGGTAGTAAGATTAAGGTTGATCTTACTGGCAGTAAATAGTCTTGGTAGTTCCTCATAAGGAAGGGAACCGTAAAATTTAATTCTTCCATCTCTTAGTAGATTCTTCCACCCTTCGTCCCCATAGAGATGGAAGTCAAATTCATTTAAGCTGTTGATTAGTCTTCCTCTATACAGGGAGGTTGCTGCTCCCGCAAGAAGCCTACCAAACATAATCGCCCCTTCTTCATCAGCAAAGGGAATCGGATACTTGTATTTATGCTGGAAGGTCTCCATCACATCCCAGATATGCAAAGAGAGATTATTGCTTTGAAATCTAATGGTCTCATCAGATATCATACGGATCTTCGGCTCTCCCCATTTCCCTAAAAGGTCCTCAATGATCTCGAATGACTTATAGTACGAACCACCAGCAAAACTCAGCTCACACCCATATCTTCTTATCTCTTCTTCAGAAAGGGAAACCTCTTTAAAATGCTCTGGATCTGTGGATAATGGCAGAAAGTGAATTTCTTTAAAACCCATACCCTTTAATCTTGGAATGTAAGCCTTATCATAAACAAAGAGTATTCTATACGGAGAGACATCCTTCTTTCTTACCCAATAGAAAGGGTCCTCTTCTAACCAGCAGGCATGGGGTATTTTTAGCTCCTCACACAATTGAGAATTAAGTCCCATATGGTTGTTGGCCAAGACAAGATTTGGCCTAAGCCTTAAGATTCTCTCCCTTAAGACTACTTCTTCTTTAACCTGATCTAAATCGAGCACCGTTGAGCTATGCCCCAGCTGACCAAAAGCCTTCATGCAGTGGCGGATAACCCAGGCCAAGCAGGTACCCGATCTTTTAAGGATTAGCACATTTAAGGCCTTCCCCTTCATCTCCTTCCCAACCTCTCAGTGGTAACCTCAATCAACTCTTCCATCTTTCTTTTGGAGATATCTCTCCTCACCACTCACTACCCTTTTCTGTAGCCGTAATAGTTCACCGCAGAAACGCAGAGACACGGACAATGATTTTAGAAAAGGAACTTACAGTAACGTTTGTCCTTGTCTTAGGAAAATCCATCCACAGATTGTTACAGATGAGAAGGAAAATCTATCCACAGATTTCACAGATGACACAGATTATTCTCAGGGAGAAGAGAGCAAAGATGAGGGACGAGTTAAAGATCGAATTTTATTCTGCTCTTCCCTTCTTTGTCACCACTCATTTCTCCGTTAAATCTGTGAAATCTGTGTAATCTGTGGATTGGATCTTTATTTCTTACTTTGATTCTTCTCTGCGCCTCTGTGGTAAGCTGAACTT
>DNCN01000019.1 GCA_003485015.1 bacterium | reverse complement strand
GCACCGAAGGTGCGCTAAGTTCCCATCGCTATTTTCTGAGCCATTACACCTTTGAGCGAAGGAGGTAGGTATCAATCTCATCATTAACATTGGCTCTAGCCTAAAAAGGCTACTTTTTAATCCGATCAACGCCAAAAAAGTCTATTTAACATACGGGAGGTGAAGGGATGATCGACCGCTATGAATTCGGACGGATCACTGTCGATGGCAGGGCCTATACTTCGGATATTATCATCTTTCCTGACCATGTTGATGATCACTGGTGGCGGAGGGAAGGTCACGAACTCTGCGTTGACGACTTAGAAAAGATCCTTCCAGAGAAACCTGAGGTCTTAGTTGTGGGCACAGGACATGCTGGCTTGGTGCGGATTTTAGATGAGACAAAGAGTTTTCTTTTGTCCTGTGGAATAGAACTCATTGCAGAGCCTACTACCCAGGCGTGTAAGACCTATAATCGACTTGCACCTACAAAGAAGGTTATCGCTGCACTCCATCTGACCTGTTAAACTCCCCGAATGCAAGAGAGATACTATAAATTTTCAAGCTACTTAAAGAGGCGTTTCAGCCAGAAGGTGCATAAGATAAGTGTTGATGCTGGATTCTCTTGTCCTAACAGGGATGGGACCAAGAGCAAGGAGGGTTGTATCTTCTGCAATAACCGAGGATTCAGTCTCAATAGCCGTATTTCTCCTCGACCATTGGAACTTCAGATCAAGGAGGGGATGGACTTCAATAGAGCACGATTTGGGGCAGAGAGATTCATCATCTATTTTCAGGCGTATACTAATACCTACGCCTCTTTAGGTACCTTAAAAGAGAGGTATGATACCGTTAAAAGATTCAAAGATATTGTTGGGATCTCTATTGGCACCCGGCCAGACTGTATAGATGAAGATATTTTGAGCCTTATCGACTCCTACACCGAAGATTATGAGGTCTGGCTTGAGTATGGCCTCCAGACCATCCATGAGAAGACTTTAGCTTTTATCAATAGAGGACACACCTACCAAGACTTCTTAAGGGCAGTAGAACTTACTAGAAAGAGAGAGAAGATAAAGGTGTGCGCTCATGTAATCATCGGCCTTCCGGGAGAATCGATGGAGATGGTCCTGGAAACAGCTAAAGAACTTGGTCGGCTTAAACTGGAAGGAATTAAGATCCATCCTCTTCATGTCATCAGAGGCACAAGACTTGAGGAGATGTTTTCTCAAGGGTTAACTGAGACCTTAGAATTGGATGAGTATCTGGAATTGGTCACCCGATTCTTAGAGTACCTCTGGCCAGAGACCGTAATCCAGAGGATCAGTGCCAACTGCCCCAGAGAATTCTTGGTTGACCCCCTGTGGATACTCCAGAAAGGTCGCATTCTTGAGAAGATAGAAGAGAGACTTCTCAGTGAGAGTAAGTTTCAAGGAAGATTATGGGTAGGATAAATTCTTTTAGCCTTAAAAGCCAAATCGTTTAAAGATAGTTTCGATATGCCGCAGATAGTAATCCAAATCAAAGGAGGCCTCTATCTCCTCATTAGAAAGGTGCTTTTTGATATCTAGATCACCCTTGATCAATTCCTTAAAATCAGAACCTTCCTGCCAGCTGTGCATGGCATGGCGCTGAACGATCTGATAGGCCTCTTCACGGCTAAGGCCTTTATTGACTAAGGCCAAAAGGACCCGCTGGGAATGGATCAGACCGTGGGTTCGCTCAAGATTCCGACGCATATTCTCTTCATAAACGGTGAGGTTCTCCATTACCCCTTTGAACTTGACCAGGATATAATCAGTCAAGATGCAGGCATCCGGCACAATGATCCGTTCAACCGAAGAGTGGGTCAGATCCCGCTCATGCCAGAGGGCAACATTCTCCAGAGCAGCCCAGGCTTTTGACCGCACCAGTCTTGCTAAACCAGTAATCTGTTCGCAGGTGATGGGGTTACGCTTGTGGGGCATGGCCGAGGACCCCTTCTGTCCTGACATAAATCCCTCTTCAACCTCAAGGATGTCTGTCCGCTGAAGGTTGCGGATCTCGGTGGCAAATTTTTCGAGACTTGCCGCAATGATTGCTAAGATCAGAAGAAAATGGGCATGACGGTCCCGCTGGAGGATCTGGGTGGAGAGACGGGCTGGTACAAGACCCAGCTTCTTACAGACATATTCTTCAACATAGGGGTCGATATGGGCATAAGTCCCTACCGCACCAGAGAGTTTACCGAAACTGATGGTTTTAATGGCTTCCTCGAGCCGGGCAAGATTCCGTTCACACTCATCCATCCATAAAAGCATCTTTAGACCAAAGGTGATTGGCTCGGCATGTACCCCATGAGTTCGGCCGATCATCACTGTATCTTTGTACCCCTTGGCCCTCTCTTGGAGTATACTAATCAATTCTAAAAGATCGGCTTTAATGAGCAATCCAGCCTCTTTCATCCGGACTGCCAAGGAAGTATCGATGATATCTGAAGAGGTAAGGCCTATATGGATGTATCTCGCCTCCTCGCCCACATTCTCACCCACATTGGTTAAGAAAGCAATGATGTCATGATGAACCTTCTCCTCTATTTCGATGATTCTGGGGATATCGAATCTTGCCCTACTTTTTATCTTTGTCAGTGCCTCTGGCGGGATATTACCCAGATCTGCTTGAGCCTCACAGGCCAATATCTCCACCTCAAGCATAGTCTTGAACTTATTCTCCTCACTCCAGATTGCTCCCATTTGAGACAAGATATACCGTTCAATCATTTTAAAATGCTATCTCCTTATCTCTTTTTACTCCCACTCGATTGTTCCAGGCGGCTTGGAAGTAAGGTCATAAACTACTCGCTTGACACCTTTAATCTCCCTAATAATTCGGCCTGAGATCTTTGAGAGTAATTGATAAGGCAATTCTGCCCAATCAACCATCACCGCATCAACCCCTGTCACTGCTCGCAAGACGATGGCATATTCGTAGGCTTTATCGCCTGTTACTCCTATTGTTGCTTTTATAGGAAGGAGTATGCCAAAGACCTGCCAAAGGGTATGGTATAGACCAGCATTCTTGATCTCCTCATCGATGATCCATTCTACATCGCGTGAAAGATCACACCTTTCTCTGGTAACCTCACCAACTATCCTTATGGCTAAGCCCGGTCCAGGGAATGGATGTTGCCAAATGATCTCATCAGGAAGTCCAAGTTCCTTAGCCAAGAGCCTAACCTCCTCCATGAAGAGTTCCTGGAAGGGCTCGATGAGCTCGAGATGCATCTTCTCCATTAACGCCCTGCCTATATTCCAGCGGGTTCTCCTAGTAACCGAATGATCTTCTTTTGTAATACCTTCAGTTACATCCGAATAGAGTGTCTTCTGGGCTAAAAAACGGCATCCTCCTATCCGATTCATCTCCTCTTCAAGCACGGCAATGAACTCTTCTTTTATGATTCTCCGTTTCTCTTCAGGGTCTTCCACTCCAATAAGTTTAGAGAGAAAACGCTCTTGGGCATCCACGTAGCTTAGATTGATCTGATAGTGGCCCCTGAAGATATCAATAACCCGTTCTGGCTCTCCTTTTTTCAGGAGGCCATTATTGATGAAGATGCAGTGCAAGTTATTACCAATAGCCTTGTGAAGGAGAACTGTTAAGGTCGATGAATTTACCCCGCCACTTAAGGCACAGACAATCTTCTCTTGGCCAACCCGTTCCTTTATCCGGGCAGTAATAGGCTCGATGAGGGAAGAGACATCCCAGGAATAGTGACAGAATGAGACAAGGAAGAGGAAGTTTCGGATGATATCGCTCCCTTTGTGGGTCCACGTGGCTTCTGGATGGAACTGGAGACCAAATATCTTTCTCTTGTGATCAGCGATAGCGGCAAAAAGGGATTTTAGGGTCTTTCCGATAACCTCAAAGCCATCGGGCAACTTCTCTACCTCGTCACCATGACCCATCCAGGTCTGGAAGGTGCGGGGGAGTTGAGTAAATAAGGAGGAAAAGTTAGCCAATTCAAACTCCATCCGACTGTATACATAACACTCAGCCTTAGTAACCTTTCCACCCAAGGTGTGAACCAACCACTGCATCCCGTAACAGATCCCTAAGATAGGAATCCCCAGCTCTAGGATTTTTGGATCAACCTGAGGAGAGTTTTGGTCATAGACACTACTCAAACCACCTGAAAGGATGATTGCCTTGGCCTCTTTCAACTCATCGGGAGAGGTATTAAAGGGCAGAATCCTAGAGTAAACCCTCTCCTCCCGAATCCTTCGAGCAATCAAGTGGGTGTATGGAGAACCAAGGTCTAAAATGATTACAACCTCGGATGTCATTTGCACATTCCGATGCGCTGGGTCTTTTGGAATATCTTTCCTTCAGTCTTAATGGCTGGGGCAATGATGAGTTCAACTAACTGCATCTGGCGGATGTTCCTTACCCCACACATCCCCATAGCGCCCCGTAGGGCACCAATAAGGTTTTGGGATCCATCATCGAAATGGGCTGGACCGTAAAGGATTTCCTCCAGGGTTCCTGTTGTGCCCACATAGATTCTCGTTCCTCGAGGGAGATTGCGGTGAGAAGTGGCCATACCCCAGTGGTAGCCTCTACCTGGTGCCTCCTTTGCCTTCGCAAAGGCTGAGCCAACCATCACCGCATCGGCACCAGCAGCAAATGCTTTGGTAATATCTCCACCGACTGACATCCCTCCGTCGGTAATAATGGGTACATAACGTGTAGTCTGCTTATAGTAAAAGTCTCTAGCAGCGGCGCAATCAGCTGTAGCTGTAACCTGGGGGACTCCAATCCCTAATACTCCTCGTGTGGTGCAAGCTGCGCCTGGCCCGATGCCAACCAAAAGTCCCTCAATACCTGTCTCCATGAGTTCAAGGGCAGCTTCATAAGTGACACAATTGCCAGCAATGACTGGTATGGACATAGATGAAGTGAATTTTTTAAGGTCCAGGAGCTTATGCTTGGTCGAGTAATAACGATTAGTAATAACTGTAGCCTGGACGACGAAGATATCCGCGCCGGCCTCCTGAGCGAGTTGACCGTAGTGTTCTGCCCCAGCGGGAATGGCAGAAACAACGGCTAAAACTCCCGCTTCCTTTATCTGCTTTATTCTTTTGGTGATTAGGTTTTCTTTAACCGGCTCCTCATAGACCTTCTGGATGATATTGGTTGCTTCTTCTGGTGAGGCGGTAATAATCTTGGTGATAATCTCTTCTGGGTTTTCATATCTTGTCTGAATCCCTTCTAAATTTAGAACCGCTAGTCCACCAAGCTTGCCCATTTCCTGAGCAAATCGGACGTCGACCACTCCATCCATGGCCGCAGCAATGATGGGAATCTCAAGTTTAATATCCCTGATTTGAAGACTGGTATCTACATCTTCGGGATCGATAGTTGCTACTCCCGGGACAAGGGCAATTTCGTCAAATCCATAACAGCGCCTTGCTTTGCGTCCCCGACCAACCCACATACCCATTTTAACTTACCCCCTCCTTTTAGAAATTGGATCTGTTAAAACACTTCTCATTCTAGTGCCCAACAGAGAATTTTATTATCCCTCATTTTTAGAGTATACGTAGCCTTCTTGTATTTGTCAACAAAAAAACAATAAACCCCCAGTCTTTCAACTGGAGGCTTATTGTTCTCAACCTAAGAGATAAAGCTATTTCACAGCTTTTGCCAACCCCTGACCAGCTTTGAAGGACGCAACTTTTTTGGCTCCAATCTTGATGGTTTCGCCCGTCTGCGGATTACGTCCCTTACGTGCCTTTCTTTTTTTGACACTGAAGGTACCGAAACCAACGAGGGTCACCCTCTCTCCTTTCTTCAGTGTCTTGGTAATGCCATCTATCATGGCCGATAAGGCACTACCTACCTGCCTCTTTGGCAGGCCCGTTGCTTTGACCACATGGTTGACCAGATCCTGCTTATTCATTCAACCCCCTCCTTTCTTAAGTTTACATAAGATGTAAGCATATTCTACTCACGTAATATCTTGCCTATAAGGACTCTACTCCTCTGATACCCAAGATGTTCTTATCTATCGCCCCTTTACAGGGCCACCAAACCCTAAAGTTAGGATATACCATATATGCCCTTAAATGTCAAGAAAAAAAGCACTTTTTTATTGCATTTTTTAGAAATTATGGTAGAATAAACTTTGGGTACAAGGAAAAGGAACTTCATTGGAGTAAAGGATGGGGTAAAAGAGAACATAGAAGAAATTTGGAATCGGATTGATGAAGCTGCAAGAAAGGTGGGCCGAAAGAGAGAAGAGATAGAGCTTGTTGCTGTAAGCAAAGGAGTTAGCGCAGAGAAGATTAGAGAAGCTGTGCATTCTGGGATCAAGATCGTTGGTGAAAGTCGGGTCCAGGAGGCCGAGGTTAAACATCAAGAATTGAGAGATATAGAAGGACTCGAATGGCACCTTGTGGGTCACCTCCAACGTAATAAGGCTAAAAGAGCCCATTTGCTCTTCGATCTTATCCAGTCAGTAGACAAGATAGAACTCTTGAGAGAGCTTGAGCATAAGGCAATGGATATGAAGAAGCTTCAACGAGTTCTTCTCCAGGTGAATATCAGTGAGGAAGAGACCAAGAGTGGCTTCAGTCCAGACCAGGTGTTAAATATGGCTAAAGAGGTTTCGGAATTCTCCTATTTGCAAATTGAAGGATTGATGGGTATTGCTTCTCTAGCAGATGATGAGGATAGAATTCGGACCTCTTTTAGAAGGCTTAGAGAGCTCTTTGATGAGATCAAGAGAGAGGACTTGCCCAATTTTAAGATGCGGTACCTCTCGATGGGTATGAGCCAAGATTTTGAATTAGCCATTGAGGAAGGATCGAATATGATCCGTATCGGAAGAGCAATCTTTGGATGGTAAAAGGCAAGATTACCTTTATTGGTGCGGGCAATATGGCCGAAGCTCTAATAAGAGGAATCCTGGGCGCAGGAGGCAAGACAGAAGATATTACGGCCACGGACATAAAGAAGGAAAGACTTGAATATATTAAGAGTAAAACAGGAGTCGTGACCCTTGCAGATAATAGATTGGCCATTCAAGATGCCAAGGTGGTTGTCCTTTCTGTGAAGCCTCAAGCCATAAGACAGGTAGTTGAAGAGATCTCCGGAGTTCTAGGAGAAGGAACGTTGGTGATATCCATTGCTGCGGGAGTGAGTATTCGCTCTCTTGAAGAAGGACTGGGCGAGGGAATAAAGATAGTTCGGGTAATGCCTAATACACCTGTCCTTGTTGGCGAAGGAATTTCTGCCATTTCTCTAGGGCAGTATGCGGGTAGGGAAGAAGAAGATCTGGTTAAAGAGATCTTTAGTAGCGTGGGGAAGGTGGTAGTGGTTAAGGAAGAGTCGATGGACATTATCACGGCTATTTCTGGCTCAGGTCCGGCTTATATCTTTCTGGCTATTGAGGGACTAGTAGAGGCAGGTATCCAGGCTGGTCTCTCGGAGGAGGTGACTCTCGCCTTATCTACTCAAACTGTTCTGGGGGCAGCCAAGATGACTATTGAGACGGGTGAAGCTCCAGAGACTCTACGCCAGAAGGTGACCTCTCCAGGCGGAACAACTGAGGCTGCCCTTCGGGTGCTGAGTGAAAGAGGATGGAAATCTTCTCTTATAGCCGCAGTAAGAGCGGCCACAGCTAGGTCTAAGGAGTTGGGCCAGTAACAAACAAATTCTCCATATTTTGGTGATAACATAGATGGATTATTCTAAAACACTGAATCTTCCCAAGACCAGCTTCTCGATGAAGGCCAATTTGACAAAGCTTGAGCCTGAGATGCAGAGGTTCTGGGAAGAGATCGATATTTATAAGCTTTTAAGAGAAACCCATAAGGGTCAACCAAGATTTGTCCTCCACGATGGCCCACCTTATGCCAATGGTGACATCCATATGGGTCATGCCTTAAATAAGATCCTTAAAGACATCATCGTTAAATTCAAATCGATGGTTGGATTTGATACTCAGTATGTCCCTGGCTGGGATTGTCATGGTCTACCCATCGAATATAAGGTTATGAGTGAATTAGATGAGAAGGATTCTACTCGAGTCCAGATTCGGAAGAGATGTCGGGAGTATGCCCTTCATTATGTCCGGGTACAAAAAGAACAGTTCAAAAGACTTGGTATCTTTGGAGACTGGGAAAATCCATACCTTACCTTATCGAATCATTACTCAGCCGCAATAGTTGAAGCATTCAGGAAGATAGTAAAAAAGGGCTTTGTTTATCGAAGTCTTAAACCTGTTCATTGGTGCCGCTTCTGTAAGACAGCCTTGGCCGAAGCTGAGGTGGAGTATCAAGAACTTACCTCCCCCTCAATATATGTACGTTTTCCTGTTAAAACCTGTCCTTCGTCCCTTGTCCCTTATCCCTCCTCGATCCTTGTCTGGACAACTACACCCTGGACTCTGCCAGCCAATGTAGCCATTGCCTTCCATCCAGAATATGACTACATAGCCTTAGAGGTCAATAGTGAGGTTCTGGTATTATTGGAAGAACTGATAGATGACATATCAAAGAGGGCTGGACTCCAGAAGACCGAAGTCTTGAGCCGAT
Source organism: bacterium (assembly GCA_003485015.1). Classification (GTDB taxonomy): domain Bacteria; phylum UBA9089; class UBA9089; order UBA9089; family UBA9089; genus UBA9089. The sequence continues at coordinate 8,753 of DNCN01000019.1, read as the reverse complement.
TTAAAGGCAGGGAATTTGAAGGAACAGTCTTCTCTCATCCATTCTTAAACCGTGAATCAAAGGGGGTTTTAGCCCACTATGTCGCCAAGGATATAGGGACGGGATGTGTCCACATTGCACCAGGGCATGGACTTGAGGACTACGAGACGGGTCTAAAATATAACCTTCCAGTCTTAACCCCAGTAGATGACTACGGCCGATTTACTGAGGAGGCCGAAGAATTTAAAGGCCAGGTGGTCTTTGAAGCCGATGAGAAGATCATAGAGCTCTTAAAGAGAAAGAATGCTCTCTTCCATCAGGAAGAGATTATCCACACTTATCCTCATTGCTGGAGGTGCAAGAATCCCATTGTCTTTAGGGCTACCGAGCAATGGTTCATTAGCCTAGGGATTAATGACTTAGCGAAACGGAGCCTTGAAGCTACAGAGAAGGTAGAATGGATTCCGGCTCAAGGCAAGGAAAGATTCTATAATACACTCTCTTCACGTTCTGACTGGTGTATCTCCCGACAGCGGGCATGGGGAGTACCCATTCCTGCCCTTGTCTGTACCGAATGTGGCGAATATCTCCTTGATCTTAAGGTCATTGAGCGCACTAGAGATCTTGTAGAGCACCGGGGTACAGATGTCTGGTTTGAGGAAGGAGTCGAGATGTTTCTTTCGCCTGAGCTAAGATGCAAGAGATGTGGTGGCCAAAGCTTTAGAAAAGAGGAGAATATCTTGGATGTCTGGTTTGATTCTGGCATAAGCCATCAAGCAGTTCTCAGAGAGGGAGAAGAAGAGGGTTTTCCGGCTGATCTCTACTTGGAAGGAAGTGACCAACATCGGGGCTGGTTCCAGTCTTCGATGTTGACCTCAATAGCTATAGAGGAACAATCACCTTATAGAGCCGTTCTTACTCACGGATTCATACTTGATGCTGAAGGAAGGGCGATGAGCAAGTCCATGGGGAATGTCATCTCGCCCATGGAGATCATCTCTGGATATGGGGCGGATATCGTAAGGCTTTGGGTGGTTTCGACAGATTACCGGAGCGATGTCCGCTTAGGACCTCAGATCTTGGAGCAGATAGCCGAAGCTTACCGCAAGATTCGCAATACCTGCCGATATCTCTTGGCAAACCTATACGACTTTGATCCTTTGATAGATAGGGTGGAAGATAAAGACCTCCTTGAAATCGATAAGTTTATCCTCAATGAACTTCAACTCTTTATTCAGGCATCTCTTATTGCCTATGAACGTTTTGAATTCCATCGGATCTATTATCTTTTGGTCAATTTCACCTCAAATACCCTCTCCTCCCTCTATCTGGATATTCTTAAGGATAGACTTTATACCTGGGGACAAGACTCAAAAGGGCGAAGGGCAGCCCAGACTGTTCTATATGAGATAGTGGCGAGTTTAGTGCGGATCATGGCGCCAGTCTTAAGTTTTACTGCTGAGGAGATATGGAAGTATTTAAAGAAAGAAGGTGATTCTCAAAGTGTTCATCTTTTAACTTACCCTGAAGTTAAGTCTCAATATCTATTCGGGGATGAAGAGATAAAGCGATGGAACCTCATCCTTGAGATTCGTCAGAGGGTCCTCTCGAGGATAGAAGAGATAAGGGCAAGGGGAGTTATTGGCTCTTCCTTAGAGGCTAGCTTGAGTATCAAGGCGGCTGGTGAAGAATGGCGGATACTCAAGGCCACCGAAGAGGAACTTACAGCTATCTTTATCGTTTCTGAGGTAAGACTCAGTGAGAATAGCAAATTTGAAATAGAAGTGAGCCCTGCAAAGGGCAGGAAATGTCTTCGCTGTTGGAACTACTCTGAGATGGTGGGCAAAGACGAACTCCATCCTGAGATTTGCCCTCGCTGTCTTAGAGTGACAGCAGGCGAATGACAGATAGAAGATAGACAATAGAAGAATGTCAATCAAAAGGAGGAAGATATGAAGCTACGTAGTCTAGAGGAGTATAAGAAGATCCTACTTGATCTCCGCCAAGAGTGTTTAAAGAAGATGGAGCGGCTTGAGGCAGACTACCTTCATAGTTCTCCAAGAGAGGCAGCGGGTGAGCTCTCAGGGTATACCCAGCATATGGCCGATATGTCTGCTGATGGGTATGAGATAGAGAAGAACATCAATTTTATTAATAGAGAGAGTGAACTCCTCTATGAGATAGAAGAGGCCCTTTACCGTCTAGAAAAGGGGAAATTTGGTTCTTGCGAGGATTGTGGAAATTCTATTGAGCCTAAACGACTCAAGGCAAAGCCTTATGCCCGCTACTGCATAGAGTGTCAAAGTAAAGAAAGATAAGGGTGAATGAAAGATCTTCTTTCTGTGGGAGGAATTGTTCTTCTTTTAGACCAGATAAGCAAGTGGATTGTCCAGACGAGTATGGCTGAGGGGGAGACCTCGGCTGTCTGGAGAGACATCTGGCGCATTACCCATATCAAAAATGAGGGAATTGCCCTGGGATTTCTTCAAGGTCAAGGACTCTTTTTAATAGTCACTGGCCTAGTGGTTATTATTGCTATCCCTTTATTTTATAGACGATTGAACCATCAAGACAGATGGATAAGGTTTGGGACAGGATTACTCTTAGGTGGAGCAATGGGAAACTTCTTTGATCGGTTGAGGCTGGGAGGGGTGATCGATTTTCTGGATATTGGCTTAGGGCAGTATCGATGGCCAGTCTTCAACTTGGCTGATGTTAGTATCTGTTTGGGCGTAGGAATACTCATCTGCCGTTGGATCAAGAAAGGGTAATATTTGCATCCGATCTTATTCAGAATCGGGCTAATCACTATCTATTCTTATGGCTTTATGCTTGCCGTGGCTTTTTTGGTGGGTATCTATCTGGCCAAACAGGAAGCAGCAAGATCAAAGATACCTAAAGAGGTCATCCTCGATTTAGGACTCTATGTTCTTATCTCTTCAATTGTTGGTGCAAGACTCCTCTATGTCCTTCTAAACCTTGATTTCTTCCTCTCTTCTCCAAGTAAGATCATCTTCCTTAATGAAGGTGGGCTTGTTTTCTATGGTGGATTTATTACGGCCATTGTGGTAGGATTCTGGTATGTTATTAAGAAGGGACTTCCCCTTTTTAAAGTGGCTGATCTTGTCGCCCCCTCTGTTGCTGTGGGCCAATCCATTGGACGCATTGGCTGTCTCCTCTATGGTTGCTGTTACGGTTGTCCAACCACACTCCCCTGGGGTATGCACTTTGAGATAGGTTCACCTGCCTATGGCCATTACGGCTCTATGTCCTTACATCCGACCCAGATCTATTCCTCCTTGGTCAACCTCTCCATCTTTCTTATTCTCGCCTTGCGGCGGCCGAAGGCAAGGTTTGAAGGAGAGATATCCCTTCTTTATCTCATATTGTATGGCCTTAGCCGGTTTATGATAGAAAATCTTCGGGGGGATAATCCTGAAGCTTTACTCTCCCTGACCCACCCTCAATATCTGAGCCTTATTATAGGAATTAGTGCTGGAATTGCCTATCTTATAAAGAAGAATGAGACTCGTCGTCTCTCCCAATGAGATTGGCCTGCGGCTGGATCTGTATCTGGCAAAACACCTTCCTTTCTCTCGATCCTATCTCAAGCGTCTCATCGAAGAGGGTCAGGTTTCGATAAACGGTAGAATCATCACTCGTCCCGCAAAACACATGAACGAAGGCGAGGAAGTAAAAGTAACCATATCTAAACCGCAAGCCCTAAAAAGAGAAAACATTCTCCTCGAAATTGTTTACGAAGATAAAAGGATTCTAGTCATTTCAAAACCAGCAGGAATGATCACCCATCCTACCCATCTTGTAAGAGAAGGGACTCTAGTCAATGCCTTGTTGGGTTACGGCACTACGCTCTCCTCTTTGGGAGGGGAACTTCGACCAGGAATTGTGCACCGTTTAGACAAGGAAACCTCAGGCCTTCTGGTGGTAGCCAAGGAAGATGAGGCTTATGTAAACCTCATCCAGGATCTTAAGCTACAGAAGATCAAACGCAGATACCTCGCTCTGGTTTATGGTCAAGTAAAGAAGGATGAAGGGGAGATAGGTCTACCCATCGGCCGGGCTTTTAGAGGCGGAAATAAGATGCGGGTCTTTGGAAGAAAGAGCCGATCGGCTAAGACTAACTTTCGGGTGATTGAAAGATTCAATAAGGGCTACACCCTACTTGAGGTCTCTCTTCACACTGGACGCACCCATCAGATCAGGGTACACTTAGCCCATATTGGCCATCCAGTGGTGGGGGATAAGAAGTATGGTCGGCATAAAGAAGATACAAAGCTACCTATAAAACGGCAGGCCCTCCATGCTGCGATGCTTGGCCTTCACCACCCAAAGACAAAAGAATACCTCGAATTCCACTCTAATCCGCCGGATGATTTCACCGAGACGATTGAATACTTGAGGAGCTTATCCCAAGGGTAATAGGGGACTAGAAAAAGGTGAGCTGAACGGGTTTATCTTCCTCTTTTTTAAAGAGGCTGATCTCCCCATATTCGCCGTCATATCCTGGTCGGATGATGAGTTCACCCCGGCGAACCCTAATAATCCCTTTCAGAATCTTGGGCGGCATAGCTTCTTTCATCTCTTCTTCATCGAGATCAAGAAGTATTCTAAACTCTGATCCAAAATGTTGGATGAGCCTCTGATACTCAGCTTCAACAGCTGCTGTATCTCTCCCTTTCTCTATAGCCTTACTTATTATCTCTTCCAAGGGGACGAGCCGTTTGAAGGGGATTGAATTTTTGGGGACAAAACCCTCCTCCCGATCAGCAAGCTCCTCAACTCGATGCATCACTCCTATGGTTAGCCTTCGTCTACAGACAGGGCAAAGATTCTTATGAGCGAGACTCTCCTTAGGTGAGAGAACCACCTGGCATTTTCTATGGCCGTCATAGTGGTACTTTCCTTCCTCTGGGAAGTATTCGGTCGTCAGCAGAAACTTCAATCTATCCTTCTCTTTAAGGATAGTAGTGAGCTCCTCGTAACTCAATTCTCCTTCGAAGATGTTGGCCTCCCGCCCAAGCCGACTTGGAGAGTGGGCATCGGAGTTGGAGATCAGGGTGAATCTATCCAAAGAGGAGAGACGCCAGTTCATCTCTGGGTCACTCGATAGTCCTGTCTCAAGGGCATAGATATGGGCCTTATTATCCCCAAAACACTCCTCGATGGAGTCAAACCCATTGTTCGAACCAAATAAGGAGAAGTGGGGTGTCCAGATGTGGCCAGGGATCATCATGGATAAGGGAGAGGTCTCAAGAACTTCGGTTACCAGGTCTTTGGCTGGAAGCCTCAGTATAGGCCGACCATCAGCTGTCAGGTTTCCAAACCGGGAGAGTCTCCGGTTGATCTTCTCCACGGTCTCGAAATCTGGGGCGAAGATGATGTTATGGATCTTTCGTATCTTCCCCTCCTGGAAGAAGATATTCGATACCTCTGCTGTCAGAATGTAATGAGTTCCCTTATGGATAAAGAGACCATTTCCAAGTGGGTTAAGTCTCTCCTTGAGTTCTTTAAGCCAGGTTGGATGAGTGAAGTCTCCAGTTCCCAGAAGATCAATCCCCTTGATCTTCGCTGCGCGGGAGAGATGTTCGATGACCATCTCCCCACTTGTGGCCCTTGAGAACTTGGAATGGATATGAAGATCGGCGATGATTCTCAACGAAAAAACTCTCAATGAGGTTAATCGGTATTCAACTTACCTTTTTGAGCTGATCTCTTTTATCGCTCTTAATTAGAGCAGAAAGGAGTTCATCAAGTTCTCCCTCTAAGATACGGTCCAGTTTATGAAGGGTGAGGTTGATCCGGTGGTCTGTGACCCGGTTCTGGGGAAAGTTGTAGGTCCTGATCTTTTCGCTGCGGTCTCCTGAACCGATCTGGCGCTTTCTCTCTTGCGACTCTCTTGCCTTCCCTTCCCATTGAGCCTTATCGAGGAGTCGGGCTCGTAAGACCCGTATAGCCTTGGCCCGATTCTTGTGCTGGGATTTTTCGTCTTGACAAGTAACAACCATCCCAGTGGGTAAATGGGTAATTCGAACTGCAGAGTCAGTGGTATTGACTGATTGTCCACCTGGGCCTGATGATCTGAAGACATCGATGCGGATATCCTCTGGTCTGATCTCTACCTCTATCTCTTCAGCCTCGGGTAAGACGGCCACCGTAGCTGCTGAGGTATGAATACGACCACTCGCTTCGGTCGCAGGGACCCGTTGAACACGATGGCCTCCAGCCTCATACTTGAGTTGACCATAGACACCCCGGCCGCTCACGCCAAAGATGATCTCTTTGAATCCACCTATGCCGGTAGAATGAGTGCTCATCAATTCTATCTTCCAGCCCTTGCTTTGGATATACCGGCTGTACATCCGGAAGAGATCAGCCACGAATAGAGTAGACTCATCCCCCCCTGTCCCCGCCCGAATCTCCATAATGGCTGACCTTTCGTCGTTTGGTTCTTGGGGAAGAAGGAGAGAGTTCAGCCTCTCCTCTGTCTCATTCTTTCTTAATTCGAGCCTCTCTAGCTCCTCTAAAGCCAGGAGGTTAAGCTCTTGATCCTCTTTATTAGCGGCCAATTCCTTAGTCTCTTCTATCTCCACGGTTATTTTCTTATATTCATTGAATATATCCACTATTGGAGAGAGTGCTGCCCTCTCCTGAGCATACTTCTTGTAAGATGAAGCCTCCTCTTGGGGTTGAGAAAGGAGTCTTGTCAACTCATTGAATCTCTCTTCGATCTCTTTTAGTCTTTCAAGGTCCATTGGTTTATTGCAGACTCCTCCTTGGTCGACCACAGCTCATTTTACCTTCAGGACAGGAACCTTTAATACAGGGGGGTCCAGCCTCTTTAAAGATATAAGGGACCACGCCCTTAACCCGTTCCAACATCAGGTCCGCCATCTCTCTTATCTCCCACTGGGCTCGGTTGCAACAGCGGAGACTAAAGAAATGAAAGAGCTCCCGGGCATTCATAGTGACCATCAGTTTTGTCTCACATCCGCCAGGCAGGACATATCGGGCATCCTCTGGCGAAACCCCGTTTTCGATGAGACGTACATAAAGGGTCTGAAGCCCCTCCATTGCCTCCTCGAACTCTCTTTTCAGCTTTTCATCTTTAGATATCTCTGGCGGGATGATGTAGCTGAAACCCTCCAGTTTGACATAACGTTGGCTCTGCTGGGAATAGGAAGCAATTCTGTGGCGGACTAACTGATGGCTAGTTACCCGTGAAATACCTTCAATACCAAAGGTGAAGGAGGCATGTTCAAAAGGAGAGGTGTGACCTAGATTAAGGAGTTTATCGATAAATCTACCTACCTCCTCCTTATCTACCTTTTCCTTCAATCGATCAATGTCGGCGGCAGAATAGCAGAGTTTTGCAGCTAAAGCAACTACCAGCTCAGGTTCCTCGGTAAATCTAATCAGTTCAACCTTCATCGTTGGTTTCGGTATATCCATACCGTTTGCGGAATCTTTCAACCCGACCAGCAGTATCCACCAGTTTCTGTTTTCCTGTAAAGAAAGGGTGGCAATTGGAGCAGATCTCCACCTTTAAATTGGGGACCGTGCTCCGAGTGGGATAGGTTGCCCCACAGGCACAAACGATAATCGTCTCTTTATATTCGGGATGGATACCTTTCTTCATTCAATCACCTCACTGTTATTTTTTAACGAATACACATATCCAACAACCTCAGGGAAGTTCAATATTTTTAGATAATTAGGATATAGGTTTAAGCGCTTCCCAAAGTTTGCTTTTTCAATCTTAATTATAGCCTATAACCATTGGGTAAGTCAAATAAAAAGTTAGGATTAACCCTTTTGGCTTCAGCGCCCAAGCTGCTAAGAGAGGACTTACAGACTAACAACAAGAGCAACACGAAACACCTATTAATCCCTGACTCACATTAACAACTCACCTTATCTTCTGGGCTATAAGGAACCTTTATGAAGATGGTCTTTACAGAATGAGGAGTGTCATTGATAATATCATGCCTCTCTTTTGGTTCAATCCTGAAGGCATCGCCTATTTTGACACGATGTGAGAAGCCATTGATAACCATCTGTGGTTCACCCTCAGTAAAATAGAAGGTCTCCTCTATCTCATTGTGAAAATGGGCGCCCAGGGTATCATTCGGCTTTAAAAGGATGATACCCCATTCTATCCGTGGCCCTCGAAAGAGGTACTTTGGTCCCTTATCGCCAAAACGATATTCTTTCTCATTCTCATTTACCTTCTCCATTCTTACCCCTCCTCTAATAAACTCGATTCCAGCCTATCATTTCATCCAATTCAACCAATTTATCGAAACCCCGGGCTCCTCGATCTGTTAATCTATGGGCGATATCTAAAGGGATTGCCTCTATTAGCCCTATGTAAGCACCGCTGATTGCTCTTGCCATTGCCGCAGTTGTATCTATATCCCCCCGCGATAGCCGTATAGTTATGTTTTGCAAGCTATGAGAGTGATTATTATTCCTTGGATGCTGGTATATTAGTCATTTACTATAATCTATAACTTCTTTTAGATGACTTTGTTTGAACTCTACTTTTTATTTTAGATTTGAATAACATTAGAAAATTGGACTGTTTATTCCAGATGAGAGGTAGATTTGATAATAGAAAGGAGCCATTCACAAGATTGACAAAGGTCCTGGATAGAGATGTGCTCTTGTCTGGTGTGGGCCCCTTTTATTCCTATCCCTAAGATGAGGGATCTAATTCCGTAGTGGTTGAGGATATTCATATCACTCCCAATGCC
>DNCN01000136.1 GCA_003485015.1 bacterium | reverse complement strand
GTATACCCAAAATAGGTATATCCATAACGAGTATACCCAAAGCGGACATTCCTTATACTATTATTCAGAGCAAACCCCCACCGATCTGACACAAGCATGCTATTTGAATTGCCGACAAGATGTCAGCAGGGGTGATGGCGACTATCTACCGATGGTGGGAAGTGCTAAGGACTATACCCACAATAGGTATGCCCATATTAAATATACCTAAAAAAGATATACCCAAAATAAGTGCACTCAAATTGGATATACCTATAATGGATACACCTGGGATCTTGTCAAAACCGAAATAAATCAAGGGGACTCTATCCCTGTTTTGCTTGCTTTCTATTAAAATATCTGTTGACTTTGAGGGTCATAGCAGTTTAAGTGACAAATTTGAGCCTGTTCAATATCGTAATCCATTGCTGTTTAACATATTATGGAGCCTACTTTTCAAAAGTAACTCAACATTTCAGGGGGTTGTTTAACGCTGTCAACCCTCGTAACACTATGCTATCTTTAGTCTTATCACATATATTATCACATATAATGGTTGAGCTGGGTTATTGTTAAACATTGAACAGGCTCAATTTGGAGCGTTACTAATGACTTTATCAGGTAAACAGAGAATCATGAACTCAAAAGGGGCACTTATACCCCGAAGTTGTCTTCGCCAATTTTAGATACAAAACAACTTTTCCGAATCCTTCTTCTGTTCTTATCGTATTTTTGCCTATTTTATCCGAAGTTTCAAAGATTGAGGAATTGAACTCTGATACATTCTTTGTAATAACTTATGACGATTTTGCTTCTATGTTTTTGAAAATCGGATTTACCCCGTTATATTGGCACGAAATTTGCTATATTAGAATTAGAAAAAGAGAAGGTTCTTTTGGGGAGAATCTTCTACTACAAAATTAGAAAGGAGGAAATTATAATGCACGACTTTGATCGTACACAGTTAGAGTTAGAGTTCGAATCTGAAGGAGAGTTCGAAGGCGAGGGTTTTGAATTTGATTTTGGTGAGTTTGGCGATCAGATGGAAAGTCCGTTCAGCGAAACCGAGGAAATGGAGCTTGCTTCTCAATTGCTTGAAATCACCGATGAAGCAGAATTGGATCAGTTCTTAGGAAGGCTGATTAGAAGAGTAGGGCGTGGAATAGGCAAGATTATTAGATCTCCCGTTGGTCGAATATTGGGTAGGGTTCTTAAGGGTGTAGCTAGAAGGGCATTACCAGTACTTGGCGGTGCTGTGGGAGGTTACTTTGGAGGACCAATGGGTGCTGCGGTGGGCAGTAGGCTTGCCACAGGTGCTGGTAGATTATTTGGGTTAGAACTTGAGGGGTTAAGCCTGGAAGATCAAGAATTTGAAGTTGCTCGGCGCTTTGTCCGTTTTGCAGGTACGGCGGCAAGGAATGTAGCAGTAGCCCCTCCGAATATTGATCCACAAACTACTGTAAGGAGGGCAGCATTGGATGCAGCGAAACGGCATGTACCTGGTCTTATAACAGCTCTGTCACCCTTGGCCGCTGGTGGCAGGTCTGGCAAATGGATCCGTAGAGGCAGAAGGATCATTCTGCTGGGAGTATAGGGGTTTCTGCTTTGACATCATTGTGGCTGATATCTCAGGAAGCTCGGGCATTACTCACAAGACTCAATCTCATCAAGCCGTTTGTTTTGCAAGAGACGATGGTTCCTGCAGCAGCCCCATCTCATTTGGCACAAACTGCTATTGAGGATTATCTGGTCTATAAAAAGAGCAAGTTGCGTGAAATGATCCAGTGGTTTCTTGAGTGGCTTGCTCGTGAGGAGTGGGTTATTACACCCGACGAGGCCCAACGGCGCCTTTCGTTCCTCCGGTTAAGGTTTATCGCCGTACTCTTACAACTCGATGTATTCGCCGATGTCATGACTCAAAGGAGTGAACAAGAGACCGGGGTTTGGCTTGCGGGCCTTGACAAAGCGGCCACTGATCTTTTGAGATTGGCCGGAGATTATTACAAGGTACCCCCAATTGTGTGTTATCTAGATAGGGGTATTGGTGGAGCTATAAGGCGCGCCAGGACACGATTACCAGGAGGGGGTAGAAATCCGGTTGCCATCATCCGCATTCCACGCGAGCGTATGATCGGAACCGGGATCGCCTCTACTCTTGGACATGAGGTGGGTCATCAGGGAGCAGTAGCGTTGGATCTTGTGAATTCATTCCGGCCAATCTTGGTGGGCATGCAGAAGAAAGGGGGCAGTGAGCATATGGCCTGGGCATTGTGGGCGCGGTGGGTCCCAGAGATCATCCCTGACTTCTGGGCTATATCAAAGATTGGTATAGCATCAACATTGGGGCTTATGGGTGTTGTCAGTCTGCCGAGGGCATTCGTCTTTCGTTTTAATATAGATAGCCCTCATCCGATCCCCTGGATACGCGTAAAACTCAGTTGTGCCATGGGTAATGCCCTCTACCCTCACCCCCAGTGGGGGCGGTTAGAAAATGTTTGGGAGTCGTATTACCCCAGAGTAGGACTGAATGACGACATGGAGCGTTTATTTAGTAAACTGGAGAGCACCTTGCCAAGCTTCATCTCCCTATTAGTCAATCACCGACCAAAGACACTTCGTGGAAGCTCGCTTCTTGAAGTGTTTTCATTGAAAGACCGTCACCCAGCAAGACTTGCTGAACACTACAGCTCCTGGAGTAATTCGGCTGTGCGGATGTACACTGCTTCGCCTTCGCTCGTCTTTGCTGTGGTTGGTCAAGCCAGAACAAACGGAAGAATCAGCCCCGAGGCAGAAAGCAAGATCCTTTCAAAGATGTTTACCTACTGGGCGATGAAGGGTACGTTGGATACCTCGGCAATTTGTGCATTACAAGGTGGGGCGCGGACAGGCGCACCCGTAACATAAATATCCTCGATGAAAGATTGTAGTAAAGAATAAGGAGGAGAGTAACATGAGCCAAGAGAAACAAAAGGATCAACCGGTAGGGCAACCGACGATAAAGCAGTCATCGACAAAAGAGATGATAAGTTTCCTTGCTAAGACGAAATCGGTGGATTTCTTTGGGGGAGGGCAACAAACATCTACGGCACCTGATACGGTACGTGAGGTAAAAGTGGGCCTCCAGCGACCTTTGATACCTTTGACAGAGGACCTTGCCCTTTGGGTAGTAATTCGAAACAGCACAGGTAACATCGGTTCCGAGTCCTACATGAAGTTTATAAACGATGTGATGTGCGGTGAACCCTCTGCGAAAGACCAAAGAGAGGTAAATGAAAAACGTAATGAGAGCAAATTGCCTTTCCTCGGTGTTGATTCTTACGATCTCCTTAGGGTTGCTACTGAGGTGTTCTTAATGACCAAGTGTGGTGTGAAAGTGGAGAAATGGGGTTCCCTTATTACTGGAGAAATCGCTCAGGATACAGCACGCCGCCTCGGCCGGGATGAGGCAACTATTAATGAGGGGATAATAAAGAATTGGTGGAATGGCTATATAACAATGGTTAATGGTTCTGGAACGCTCCCACACCTTGCGCTGATTATGGCCAAGCTGAGTGATATTTCCATTAAAATTGATGTTTCCACTGAAGAGGAGAGGGATAAGGTTGCTAAGTGTTATGGTATTTTAGAAGAAAAGTTAACCCGTCCCTGTTTTCTAGAACTGATCTGGTCCTACTGGCACGAAGAAGGGATGTTGGTCCAGACCATGAATGCAATCAGCCTGCGATTCCAGAACAAGCGCGGTCCTGCTGGCCGGGATCCACTGGCGCATCTTGAAATAGATCCTCTGCGTCCCCTGAACAATATGCTCTGGGGCTATATCCAGGATGAACAACATCGGTTGACAGTGGTGCGACGAGCCTATGAGTATGATCATCATTATGGCCTGACTCTTTATGGTAAGGCACTGCCTAAAATGCAGCCTGCAGAGAGCCGATCGAAGTTCTTGGAATCATTCCACAACCTCTTGCATCTCTGTTCGATCTTCTTCAAAGAGGATGATGATACCACCGTAATAGCCGATGGATTCCCGCTGCTGAACGGGTTGAAAGAGGTTCACCTTCTTTTAACCCAAGGGCAGCACAACCAGTACGGCGATCTCCCATGGACGGCACGCCGTGAGATGTTGATGCAACAATGGCTGCTTGCCCGACCAGAGATGCGTGAATTCTTGCCCAGTCGCATCATGGTGGCATATCCAGAGCCCTGGATGGATAGGGTTGACGCCATGAAGAGACTCCAGGGCTGGACAGACACGCCTGTTATTCATTTTCGGAACTTGGGCGTCTTTGGGGAACAGATCCTACTCTCTATCCGCTTTGGAGCATGGATTGAGGTTTTTAAGCCAGACCAGGCGGCCAATTGGGCACGATACTGGCGTGCGGAGATACAGGGTTATATCCATGCCTATCGAGCCGTTACAGGGGTGGATTTGACATCAGAGCCTGTAGACCACACCCTTCCCTCGGTCCATCTTAGAAACCGGTTTGCTATACAAAGGCAATCCAGGCAATCCAGGTGAAGCAAAAAAGATCTTTCGTTATACTTCGAGTTTGGCCAAAACCCAGGAACTCCAGTGATTATAGACTGTCATTGCCATGCAGGTAAAGGAGAAGGGCTGACTTCACCGTGGGATACAAGGGCATCACTGAAGCTCTATATGCTCCGGGCAGCAAAGGCGGGCATTAAAAGAACAGCCCTTTGGGCTACCTTTCACTCAGATTATAATATTGCAAATAGAGAAGTTGCACGTATAGTAGCAAGCCGCCCCCACCGTTTTTATGGGTTTGCCTGTATCCATCCTAAGCGTGATAGGGGACGGATTTACATGATGATTAAGGAGGCGGTTAAGGCATATAGTTTCTGCGGAATAAAAGTACACCGTCATGATGCATACATCACACGTGAGGTTTGTGAGGTAGCGCGGTGTTTTTCGCTTCCCGTTGTCTATGATGTTATGGGAGAGATCGCTATTGTAGAATTACTGGCCCAGGAATATCCAGATGTACCATTTATTATTCCCCATCTGGGGAGTTTTACAGATGATTGGAAGGCACATTTATTTCTGATCGACCAATTAGTACGGCACCGTAATATTTATACTGATACCTCAGGTGTAAGGCGCTTTGATTTTCTTGTTCAGGCAGTACAGAGGGCAGGAGCAAAGAAGATCCTCTTTGGTTCCGATGGTCCATGGTTACACCCCGCGGTGGAACTAAAGAAGATATTCGCACTGGGATTACCCCGGTCTGAAGAACAACTCATTCTGGGGAAAAATTTTCTCAGATTGATCTCCAGAATTCAAACAAAAAAAGATATTTGTATATAACAGACCCCCAGGGATGGATAATACAAGAGCGGGTAGTAACATTTTGTTATTTACCTACCAATTTCTCTTTATCTTCAAAGTTACTTGTTCCTCCGATCAGCAGCACGTCTCATTTGGAGTGCACGGTCTGTTACACCTAATCTCTGTGCTGCGCGCTGGAGACTTCCGTTTTCCTCGCTTACGGCTATATTTATGGCGATATCTTCTACGACACGACGGATTTCTTTAAGCCCAATACCAAACAACAATGCCTGCCGAATAGCATGCTCTAAGTGTCCTTCAGACCAATTTATTGGTCCAAATTCCTCTTGTAGGTACTCTTCTTTAGGAAGATCGCCAATGGTAATAGGACCAGGCCCTACATATCGACACATGATCCGGGAAACTAAGTATTTAAGGTCTCTTATATTACCGGGATAGTCACGTCTTAAGAGGTATTCCTGCACGAGGTTATCTATATAAGGAGGTTCTTCATCAGGTCTGATTTGTTTAATAAAATGTTTTGTAAGAGGTAAGATGTCTTCCTTTCGCTCACGGAGTGGTTGGAGCTTAAAGGTCCAATTTGCTATTCTATAATACAAATCGCTCCGGAACCTTCCTTCTCGTAATTCCTGCATCAGGTCTTTATTTGTTGCAGATACTAAACGGAAATCTGTTGAGTGCCAAGTATTACCACCTACTCTCTTGAAGCTATGTTCTTGGATAACCCGTAAAAGTTGGGCTTGGAGTTTCAAAGGAAGCTCTCCTACTTCATCAAGAAATAGAGTTCCATTATTAGCTAATTCAAAAGCGCCCTCGCGAGCTGTAATTGCACCAGTGAAAGCACCGCGCTCGTGTCCAAAAAATTCACTTCCTGATAGCTCTGGTACTATAGTGGTACAATCCAGAAGAACCAGATCGCGTTTATTTGGTCTTTGATCCAGAGTATGTATCAGACGCGCAATGAGCTCTTTACCTGTTCCAGTCTCACCAATAATTAATAGAGAAGAGTTTGTAAAATATGCAATCTCTCCAATCTGACGCAATGTAGACCTCCAGGCGGGACTCTGGCCGATCAGATTGTTACGAACAACCGGTGATTCAATTAATTGTTCTATATCGTTCCACCTATTAAGCCGAGCAATTATTTTTTTTATAGTCTCGGCAGAATGATCTAAGCAGAAAACATCAGATGCTCCAGATTGTAGTAAATGCCAAGTATTATTCTCTCCTAAGCCAGTGGTAGAAAGTGCTATTACTAAAACCCTTTTTATGCCATTATGGCTTATTTTATAAAGAAAATCACAGAGTTGAGCGGTAAATTTATCAAAGAAGACTATGCCTATATTTATATTATTGTCAAGGTTATATATATCGAGGTTGTACATATCAAGGCCAGAAGTTGTAAGGGTCTCGATTATTTTAGCCTTATAAGGGATACTACATTCAAAAAAGTGGTACCAGATTTTTGCCATTAATTGATAACCTTAACCTCTCACTTGAGATTGTCCCATTCTCTGTTGAAACCCAACTTTTGCAACTACAAAATTGTAAATAACTGTAGTTTAGCAAAATTAGCCTAACCTAACTTCATACCCCTGAAAAATAAGTTATATAAAATCAAAGGCTTACAATTTGAAGAGACCTAATTTGGGCACTACAGATTTGATATGCCTTATAATACCGTCTTTAGTATCTTTCCAGGAGAAGAAGATATATTCAGGGCATTGTAAATCTCTTTATGAGATAATTCTGTCTTAGAGGATTTTCGAATATGAATCATTTTACCATCTCTTCTCTTCATAGTCGTTGATATCCTTACATGGGTAGATAAAAGGGTACGAATCGTTGACCACTTATGATGTATCCCTTTTTGTCGCAGTTTAAATCGAATACTGTGTAAAACATGATAAGCAAGCACAGTAATAAATAGATGTCCATCCATCCTGAGTTCTCTCTGATGATACACTGGTCTCAACCCTAATGTAGATTCCAGGTTAAAATTGACCCACCCCCCTCGGGGTAATTATGGCATAAATTTCACCCTTTATCAATCTTAATCTTCTTCATCTTATCCTTTATTCGATAACTCGATAGTATAGAGTGCCTTAAGAAAGTCAAGTTTTATTTTTAGAGACACCCCTCTCTTCACCTTCTGGAGCAAAATCTTTCCAGGAGGCCCAAAATACTTAAAATGAGCTTTGCGGTTCTGTAATCCAGGATGTATTTGGGGTTCGCTGCCCACTCTTTATGTACCCTCAGAGCCTAATCCTGGCAGCAATAGCAGGGTATTACCCCAAGGTGCCCAAGCGAGGTTGAGGGAGACCAGAGAGGGTATCTGTGGCCGGGCAGGAGTATCCAATCTATACAACGAGGTTTGGCAGAGCCAAGAGTCTTATGGAATTTAGCAGAATCCTAAGGTCTGGCCATAAAACCGGTTTACTATCTTATCTTATATGACTCTACTTATTGAGATTGGTTACCTCCTTTGTCTTGGGTTGAATGAATCTTTTAGCAAGATTTAGATACCTTTCAATCTTATCCGAGGCGTTGAGGTTCTCTCAAAAAGAGTTCAATCTTAGCCAATGGGTCCTTGCTAACTCCCAGGCTATTGGATGGATTGAGTGGCCTTCGGTCTTTAATCATCCAGAAGGCCACCCGCATGAATCGAGTGGTAGTAGCAATACAGACACAACCCTGAGATCTTCCACCCTCCATCAGCCGATTGGCAAAAGAGGCAGAGTAGGCATTATGTCTCATAAGGGCATCGCCAATACCGATGCTGATGTAGCGCAGGTCTTTAGATCCTCTTTTAGAAATGGAGTGATCGGTCGATTCTCGCGTTGAAGACCAAAGATTGGTGGAGGGAAGATCCTGCCCCTTTGATCAGGGCCTGACTACTTGGGTATTGCTCAAAGGTAATCTTCCCAGCAGACTCTTTGGCCCTTATTGGTCCAATATAGTCGAGCCAACAAGTAGCACGGCAGGTATCTGAACCAGGTGAGCGAGGATTTCAACCTCCAATTCAGAGATATCCATAATATCGGAATCCTACCTCTGGCGAAAGTCGAAGGATACGACAACGAAAGAATTCTCCTATACGATGCCAACTTAAACGAGAGACCGACTCAACATTGGAATATTTGGCGAAGAATTCCAAGGAGGCAGAATCCCAGAGGTGGGAGTCTTTAAACATCTCCACTTGAGAGATCCCAGGAAGCAGGCCATCCAGGAGGGCATGAATCTTGTTCTTTAAGGCAGTCTGATATCTGAGGAGAAGACGTCTAAAGCGAGAGTCTTCAGAGAGGTCTTGTCCATACTGGCAACTCTCGACGATATATATTCCCATAACCAAAAAGATAAAGCCTGGCCAATAGATCCTGAGTCAATATCATCGTCTTGGACCAGATAAGGCCGGCCTTACGACACTGGGAGTTCGATAATGGGCTTAGAATGAAGAGGTTCTTGTAGCCAAGCTCAGAGAGGCTAAAGGCAGGTTTTCTGTAGTAATGGCCAGTAGCCTCCATGGCAAGGAAGATATCTTCAATCTGATGTTCTCTGGATACCCTCAAGATGGTATTATGGAGAAAGCCGATCCCTTCCTGGCTACTATGAAACCCAAATGGTTCTTCAAGTATAGAACCGAAATAATCGGCCATTAAGGCCTTGAGGTGACTTTTACCGACCTCGATTGAGAACGATCATCGTCTTCTCCAGATGGGTAGATCTTAGTCTCTCTGCAAGGAGATTTCCCTTGCCTCCAGCAATGTGTTGTGATATTCTTCTATTGCTCTTTAGTAGACCTCCTTTGAAGGTTATTGTTTTGGATATTTAACTATACCTTCTCAAGGTCTCTTGGTAAAGAGTTTTTAAGCTAAGGGCCGAAGTCCATAAGTCTTAAATTAGTCTGGCCGGTTGTGGATACTGCCGTGTCTTTAGATAACCCTTTGTGGTACCCACATCGTTTGGATAACTGCTTCGCAGTTACCCACAGTCTCCACAACACTATGGCTAATTCTTTTTTTAAAAGATGAAATAAACTATACTAGGTATTTGCTGAAGGGGAACTTACCAAAGCAAACTTGAAATTTACCAAAGACACAAGGAAGCATATGGAAAAATACAAAAACGCTATCCACAAGACAGACGATGTTATAGCCCGCACCGGCTTTGGGACCTACGAACCCAAGGGAAAGGTAGTTTTGGCAAGTCTCTATCTAAGTCAAGGAAGCCTTGAAGAGGCAAAGGCCCTTGCTCTCTCAGCCTATAACCAGGTAGAGATGGAAGCACCCCATCCCCTTGAAGAGATTGGCGCTATCCAGATTGAGATTAAGACCGGTGATCTTAAGGAGAGATGGTGATCATATGGCTGGGGAGTTTGGTATGGATTTACCACAAAGAATGGAAGAGCTCCTGTTGAGCCTTCCTTTTGAAAGGCTTCAGGGCATTGCTGGCTATTATCTTGTCTCATCCCAAATGGCTAAAGATAAGGAGACCCTCATTCATAATATTCTCAGACAAGCTACCTCGGTCAATGCCATGAAGGATATGGGCCGAAGTCTTGGTTCAAAGGCAAGAAAGTTTATGGAAGAGGCTATCGCTCTGTTTGGTCTTGTCAAAGTGGATTATGCCCACAAGATAACCGATACCTCAACCATCCAGTCCCTCTCTAAGAAGGGGCTCTTATTCTCCCACCCAGATCAGAGACCAGAGGTCTATATCATTCCCCTTGAGGTATGCATAGGAATTCCTAAGGATGAGCTGGAACCAAAATCTCTCCTTAGGGCATTCTATTACTATCCGGCAGATATGGTCAAGCGTATGGCTAGAACCCTTGATCGACAATACCTCCAGATGAATAAGCTCCAGCTCGCCTCTACTATCTATCTGGATTTTATTAAGCAACTACCAGCTTTTTATCGAGGACTATCAGAGGTTGAGAGGCTTATTCTAAGGACAGTCTTCGAATACGGCAGACCAATGGATGTAAATGAGCTTCGCAGCACCCCAGGGCTGAAACATATGACAGATGGCGAGCGCTATTATAGTTCCTGGGAGGATCCTGTCTTTGCCCACTTCACTCCTTACTCTCGAAGGGATAAAGAGATATCCCAGGTGACAAAGGCCGCTATCTCCCTTATTACCAAAGGGCTTCTTGCCTTTAAATTGGACCAATACTCAAGCAGTGGTCCCTTCTTCGTCCCCAACGAAGTGCTCCCTCTAATTGAAGAGGAGTATCTGAAAGAGAGGGAGGCCATTACTAAAGGCCTGGAGTCAAGGCTTCTGGCAGAACCACCCCCAACCTATAAATCTTATGCCTCCCAGATACTCTTCGACATCATTAGAACGCAGATTGCCATTATCGGACGAGACATCAGACTGACCGCCCAAGGGGAGATCTGTGATCGATCCCTTTTGGAGATGGCCAAACTCCTGGACCGGCCAGAGGACTACCTAAGAAGCATCCTTTATTCTCTTAAAACTCTTAAGAGATCTGATGATAAAAGGTTCGTCCTCAAAAAGATTGAGACTGATACCTTGGGGCTCTTAAGAGAGGCGATCTTTGAGTCGGCGCTCAATGGAACCCTGGCCAGGATTCTGGCCAGATGGGAGGGATGGCTCCACCTCGAGACCTTAATGGCCTATCTCTTAAACCACAATGAGCTCTTTAGGTATCGGACTCAGCTTAAGGCGGAGTCCCTCAAAGGTATTCTTCAGTCCTTCTTCCTTTTTGGTCTCATAGAACGGGGAGGTGAAGGAGATGAGGTCGCGATTCGGGTAACACCCATCCTTCATGACCTTCTAGCCGGTAAAAGACAACCTGCAACAGAGGTATTAGTGGCCAAGGAGAAACCATTGGTCATCCAGCCAAACATGGAGATACTCCTTCCATATAATACCGAACCAAAGATCATTAACCGACTCTCCCTCATGGCCAATATGACGGTCATAGATCGGATGATCCACATGGCCATCACCAAGGACTCGATTATGAAGGCGTACGACCATAGGCTCGAGCCCGAGGAGATTAAGGAGTTTCTATCCTCTTTGAGCAAGACACCATTGCCCAAAGTGGTGGAAGAGTTTATTGGGGGGCTGAAGGAAAAGAAGGGGGAGGCGGTGATCATCCCCTGCACTGGGGTGATTATTATCAAAGGGATGACTTTAGCGGGCAAGATATCTGGCCTGAAGGGCCTGGGCATAGAGAGGGTGGAGGGTAGAGAGGACATCCTTCTCATTAAGGACACTAACCCAGAGAAGGTCCTAAGTGCCTTAAAGAAGAGCGGTATCTTCGCCGATATGGCCAATAAAGATGTCTTGGGAAAGAGCACAAAACCCTCTGAAATAAAGGCCCTATTACATCACGCCTACCATGACGACACCCCGATTACCTTAACTTGTCTTTTTAAGGAGGTGCCTCAAGATATTACCGTCTGGATAGAGGATATAGAGAGGGACTATGTCAGGGTCTACGACCCGGAGAGAAATAGGACGCGTAAAATTCCTATGGAAAGGATCAAGGCGGCCAAAAAGGTTGAAGATGACTTCCAATAATCCCCTTATTGTTCAATCGGATATGACCCTTCTCCTCGAGGTAGACAACCCCCTCTTTGAGGAGGCAAGGGATGCCCTGGCAAGCTTTGCCGAGATCATCAAGAGTCCGGAACACATCCACACCTATCGAGTTACACCCCTTTCCCTCTGGAATGCGGCTTCAGCCAGGGTGGATCAAGAGACGATCATCAATACCCTTCACAAATACTCAAGGTTCGAGGTCCCAGACAATCTTCTTGTAGAGATAAGAGAGCAGATCTCAAGGTATGGGCTCTTAAGGATAGAGCCATTTGATAATGAAACACTGATGTTAACCTCTGAAGATCCTACCCTTCTAACCCAGCTCCTCCACACCGAGACCATCAAAGACCTGGCCACAATCCGCAAGGACGAAAGATCTCTTCTCTTTCCTACCATCAATAGAGGGCTTATCAAACAGGCCTTGGTCAAGATTGGCTATCCAGCAATAGACCTGGCCGGCTACAGAACTGGGGACACTCTGGAATTTACCTTAAGTTCTGCGACCAAGAAGGGTGAAGTATTTAACCTCAGGGACTATCAGGTAAATGCCATCGAGGCTTTCTACCGTGGAGGGAGCATCTATGGCGGCAACGGAGTCATCGTCCTCCCTTGTGGTGCAGGGAAGACCATGGTCGGTCTGGGTGTGATGCATAAGCTTAAGACCCAGACCCTTATTCTCACTACTAGTATTGTTGCCACCAGGCAGTGGAGAGATGAGCTCTTAGATAAGACCGACCTCCCAGAGGATGCCCTGGGTGAATACAGTGGCGAGATAAAGCAGATAAGACCTATCACCCTGGCCTCCTATCAGATCCTGACCCACAGAAAGAGTAAAGGAGAAGACTTCTCCCATTTTTATCTCTTCAACCAGCGAAACTGGGGTTTAATCATTTATGACGAGGTCCATCTCCTGCCTGCCCAGGTTTTTCGGTTTACCGCCTCCCTCCAGGCAGTGAGGAGGCTTGGACTTACGGCCACGCTTGTCAGGGAAGATGGTCGGGAGGACGATGTCTTCTCCCTGATTGGCCCAAAATGCTTTGATGTCCCCTGGAAAGAACTTGAGAAGAGGGGCTGGATTGCCCAGGCAGAATGTTACGAGATAAGGGTAAAGATAGATAGTTCCCTCCGGTTAGAGTATGCCTCTGCTGAGAATAGACAGAGGTTCAGGATAGCCTCTGAGAACCCAAGAAAACACCGGATTGCAAAACATCTCATAGAAAGACATAAGGGCGAGTCTATCCTGGTTATTGGGCAGTATCTGAGACAACTTGAGGGTATAGCCGCTGAGCTCAATGCGCCCCTTATCACCGGCAAAACCCCTGTCCACGAGCGGGAAAGGATCTACAGTGAATTCAGGGAGGGTAGGATAGGGCTAATTATCGTCTCCTCGGTAGCCAACTTTGCCCTTGACCTTCCTGAGGCATCTGTGGCTATCCAGATCTCGGGAAGGTTTGGCTCAAGACAGGAGGAGGCCCAGCGGCTGGGCAGGATCCTGAGGCCCAAAATGGATGGACGGTCGGCCATGTTCTATTCCTTAGTAACCCACTCCACAGAGGAGCAGGACTTCGCCCTGCACCGGCAGCTCTTTCTCACAGAACAGGGATACAGTTATACCATTTTGACCGAGGATAGACTATCGGTTTAGTCCTTATATGGTTATTCTGCTAACATTAAAGATCTTTTTTCATCACTAGGATAAATTCTAAAGATATACTCTCCGGCATAGTCAAAGACTACTTTATACACCCATCTTCTCTCTATGTTTAGTTATGGCCTCATCGACCAACCTCATCACCTCATCTTCAGAAAGACCTTTGTAGTCAACCCCTCTTGATTCACACCATCTTTTGAAATATTCCTGACCCTGATCAGCTAGGGCGGTGAACCTCTCCTTTGGGCTCCTTACTACCGTATGTTCCTCAACCCATTTCTCCACATCCTTCTCTTGAAAGAGAAATTTTCTTCCTATTCAGGTTTATATTTTGTATGCTGATACAGACCAATTTATCGTATCTCCCTCAAGAACTCTATATACTCCACCACCTCTTTTTTATCTTCTATCGGCAGTCGATAGAACCCCTCTTTCAACCTCTTAAAGACCTCCTTCTCCTCATCTACCCACCCCCTTTCCTTGGCTTCCTGTCTTTTGCTGTCTCTAATCTGTCCCCTCATTCTCTCTCCTCCTTCCTTATCTCTATCTTTCATTCTTCTCTCATCCGGTCCCTATTCTTCACCCCGATTATAGAACCCTACCCTCTCCACCCTCTCCTGGAGATCACTCAGCCTCTTTCTCGTATAGATCCTGGTTGTCTCAAGATTCCTGTGACCCAGGATATCGGCCAGGCCCACCAAGTCACCCTCGTTATTCTCCAGATAGTTGTAAGCAAAGGTATGCCTCAGGATATGGGGGGAGATCTCAAGCTGGGCAAAGCCACCGTATTTCTTTACGATCTTAACCACTGCCTCCTCTTGGATTGGCCCTCGCTCCCCAACAAACACCCTCTCTATTTTCTTTTTACTATCCATACCTTCTTCCCTCTTCTTTAGGTACACCTCAAGCCTCCTTCTTACCTCAAGGGAGAGCGGCACCTCTCGGATCTTATCCCCCTTTCCCCGGACTGTAACTGTGCCCTTCCTTTCAGAGAGTTCGATATCATCCATGCTCAGCTTCACCAACTCCCCTTCCCTAAGACCTGCATAGAGCATAAGATAGATGATTGCCTTATCCCGCAGGCTTGCCCGAAGCTCCACCTCTTTTAAGAACCTCCTTACCTCCCTCTGCTCAAGGGATCTTGGGGCAAGGAGCTGGGTCCGCACATAAGGGATCTCTTTGATGTTGCGGTATATCTCCCCTTTGATAAGCCCCTCTTCATAGGCATAGCCTACGTATCTTTTAAGAAAGACAAGGACCCGGTTGATGGTAGCAGGTCTTTGCCTCTTTTGGGTAAGATACCCCTTGAAATCACGTACATCTAAGCTTGAGATCCTTCTGATATCAAACTTCTCTCCATTTGTCTCAGAGAACCAACGGGCAAACTTCTCCCAGTCCTTGATATAGGAGTAGATGGTCCTTTGGTTCCTTCCCCTCTCAAGGAGTCCCCCAAAGAATCCCTCTATGCGGGCCACCTCTTCATCGGTGGCCGATGAGTGATCAAGGCGATAGTCCATATATATATCCTCTTTCAAAAAAGAAGCCTTAAAATATTATCAAGCCAATCTTTGATCGAATAATCAACCCCTAACCCCGATGATCCCACCCCAAACCGACCACCACTGTTTTAATAATAAATATTATTTTAC
>DNCN01000105.1 GCA_003485015.1 bacterium | reverse complement strand
GCCGGATAGGCGTTGAACCAGAGAAATCCAAGGCTTGCACCAAGGAGAGCACCCAAGAAGACGGTCAACTCTCCACATCCCGCAATATAGTTTATCCTCAGATACTCAGCAAATTTGATATGTCCAGTAAGATAGCTTATTCCGGTGTAGGCTATAGCGGTAAAGATTACACTCCCAATGGCCAAACCATCCAAGCCGTCGGTTAGATTCACAGCATTCGATGAGCAGACGATGACCAAGATGACAAAGGGGATATACAGCCAGCCCAAGTCTACAGGCGATTTAGCAAAGAAGGGGATATTAAGCTCGGTAGAATAGATGGAAGCAAATGGGTTATAGAGATAAAACCCGATAGCACCTCCCAGAATCACCTGGCCAATCAATTTGTATCTTATGATCAACCCCTCCGGTTTCTTCCGTACGAGCTTCAAGTGATCGTCTAAAAACCCCAACCCAGCCAGAAAGATAGTGGCTATAAGGATAATAGGGGTATAGTGCCTATCGAATCTTCCCCAAAGGAGCATAGACCCAATTATGGCTGAGAGGATAATCAATCCACCCATGGTAGGGGTCTCTTCCTTGTGAATGTGATTGGTTAGATATTCCTTGCGAACAATCTGGGTAATCCCCTCCTTCTTGAGTTTACGGATGATTATTGGTCCCAGGATGAAGGAGAGGAGTAAAGCGGTCAAGGCCGCATAAGCCGTTCTCAGGGTGATATACCTGAAGACCCGAAAGATCGAGGTTGCTCCTTCAGGATTATAGAGTAATTGATAGAAGATGTGATAGAACATACTACCTCACATTAGGAGAATCATTAATTTTTCAACTGTCCACCATTAATCGTTCCTTCAGGCTTTCAATGATCCTCTCCATACCCATCCTCCGAGATCCCTTGATGAGTATTACATCCCCTTCTTTGAGTACGGGGAGAAGTCTCTCTAAAGTTTCTTGATTATCCTCCGAGACGAAGACATTCTCTGGTGGAAGTCCAGCCTTGGTTGCCTCCTGGGCAGAGACCCTGACAAGATCTCCCACGGTAAAGAGGAGATCTACGCCCATTTTGGCTACCATTTCACCTGTCTTCATATGGAAGAGTTTAGCCGCCTGACCAAGTTCCAGCATATCCCCCAAGATACAGATCTTCCTTCCTTGAGTGGGAAGATTCATCAAAGTTTGAATAGCCTCAGAAGTCGAGGTCGGATTGGCATTATAGGTATCGTCGATGACCATTATCTTACCTATTTTAATAAGTCCTGTCCTTCCTGATGGTAACTTGAAACTAGCCAGCCCCTTGGGCAATAGATCCATCTCCAAATCCAACGCCTTGATGATAGCCCCACAAGCCAGGGCATTATAGACGTTATGCGTACCCAGAACAGGCAATTTAACCTCTATGGTTTCATCCTTTCTCTCTATCTTTACCCTTAAGCTGAATCTTATACCTTCAAGGCCTAAACTCTGAATATCAGAGGCTACTAGGTCTGCTTTCTTCTTAATACCAAAGGTAACCTTCTTCAATTTCAGCTCCTTTCCCAACGATATAATATATGGATCATCCTGATTCAGGATAGCTACTCCATCTTCTATTCCTTCAAATATCTCAAATTTGGCTCGGGCCACCCCCCAACGGTCACCCAGAAATTCAAGGTGTGCATCCCCAATATTGGTTATCACTCCAATAGTGGGTTTTGCTATCCGGGTGAGTTTAGCAATCTCACCGGGGTGATTTGTCCCCATCTCTACCACCAGAAACTGATGCTTGTGCTCAAGCCCAAGCAATGTCAAGGAGAGTCCTATGAAGTTGTTAAAACTCTTAGGAGAAGCTAAAACAGCAAATTGCTGATTTAAGACCTTAGCGGTCATCTCCTTGAGGGTAGTCTTACCATTACTACCAGTAATGGCTACGACTCTGATCTGGAACTTACGCCGATAATAGCTGGCTAACATGCCTAAAGCCTTTAAGGTATCTTCCACCTTGATGGCCAGTTCTGGTTTAAACCGGGTAAGTGGCAGATCCTTAGAGACGATGACCCCTTCTGCTCCTTTTTTTAAAACCTCTGGGATAAAGTGATGCCCATCAAATCTTTCGCCGATAAGAGCAATGAACACCTCACCAGGCTTAATCGAACGGGAGTCAGTAGAAAATCCCTTGATGATTGAATGGCTCTTGCCAATAACCAACCTTCCCAAGGTGGCATGAAGAGCCTCATCTACCCTCAGAACTTCCATGATATCCTTTCTCTTCGAGCCAGAAAGAAGCTACCTTTCGATCATCAAACGGTATCTTCTCTTCTTTGATGATCTGGAAGGACTCATGTCCCCTACCAGCAACAAGGATAGTATCATCTCTTCGTGCAAGGTTGATGGCCTGTCTTATGGCCTCTTTTCTGTCAGGGATAATAGAGTAGGGGCAGATTGAACCCTCACTTAGGCCTGCTTCTATCTCTCTAATGATTTCAAGTGGGTCTTCACTCCTTGGATTATCAGAGGTAATGATTAAATAGTCAGAAAGGCTGGCGGCTGCCTTCCCCATCAGGGGCCTCTTTGATCTATCTCGGTCGCCACCACAGCCGAATACAACGGTGATTCTCCCTTTAGCAACTTCCCTCAATGTCTTGATTACAGACCGGAGGGCATCTGGTGTGTGGGCATAGTCGATAATGACATCGAAGTCTTGTCCCATCCGGATGAATTCAAGCCGGCCAGTGATAGAATTTACCCCTTTAAGAGCCTCCCTAATGATACCCATTTCTATTCCAAGAACAAGACCTACACCGATACTGGCTAAAGCATTGTAGACGTTGTGTCGACCTATCAGGTTAAGCTCCATCTCTTCGCCTTGGACCTTGAAACTTGTCCCTTTTAAACTCAATCTGATCTCCTCGGCAGTAAGGTCTGCCTGAGGGGAGAGTCCATAAGTAAGGATATTGGCTTTCGTCCTTGAGATGATAGTTTCGGATGCAGGGTCATCTATATTGATGATAGCCGTTGAATCTGGACCCTGGAAGGACTCGAAGAGTTTTATCTTGGCCGATAAATAGTCTTCGAGGGTATGGTGAAAATCCAAGTGATCCTGAGAGAAGTTGGTAAAGATCGCTACTTCAAAATGGCACCCCTTGACCCTTGAAGTGGCTAAAGCATGGGATGAGACCTCCATAATTACATGGGAGATTCCTTTGGTGACCATCCTGGCAAGGATCTTTTGAAATTCTATTGCTGGCGGTGTGGTGAATACTGGGGCTGGAATCTCCTCATCTTCTAAATGATAGTTAATGGTAGAGATTCGGCCTACCTTGAATCCTGCTTTTTGAAGGATGGCCTCGACCAAATAAGTGACTGTGGTTTTGCCGTTGGTTCCAGTGACCCCGATCATCTTAAGCTTAGATGAGGGATAGCCATAAAAGTTTGCGGCTAAAGATCCAACCGCTTCCATAGTATCCTTTACTTTAATAATAGTCACCCCTTCTTGAAGCTCGACCTCCCTTTCTACTAAACAGGCCTTTATCCCTTTCTCTTTTGCCTCATTCAGAAAATCGTGCCCATCAAACCTACTTCCTTTGAGGCAGACAAATAAATAACCGGCTGAGACTTTTTTGGAATCCGATGTCAGGCCGGTTATCTGAAGGTTCAAATCTCCTTTTACTCCATCTATCTCTAAGGATTGGATTATATCCTTCAGTTGCACTGCTTCCTCCCTAAACGCACAGAGGTTCATCTCTAAGGTTTGAATCCTAAATGACGATTCGATACTCTATCTTCAGTTTCTCTACGAGTTCATCGTGGGATTTGACGTTAAAGAGTTCGAAGATATACTCCCAGATGATCTCTTCTGTTGTCTTCATCTAAACTCTTCCTCCAGCGACTCCTCAGCCTGGGCTAACTCTGAAAAGTAAGAGAGAAACTTCTCTAATGCTTTTGCTGTCGACCATTTTGAAGATCCCTCTTTAGGGTTTTCTCTTGTTAGAAGTATCTCAGGTAAAATTATCCTCTCCTCTGGCTGAGAATACACCAGTCCTATACCATGGGCCAATTCCTCGATTCGGCGAGGAGACTTTAATTCCATAATCTCTATTCTCAATTGTTTGCCTGTATTCTTCAATGAGCGCAATTCCTCTTTTAATCTTATTCTTTCAGATTCCATCGTGCTCAACTCAATATGTTGCCAGACGATACCTAAAAGGA
Organism: bacterium; assembly: GCA_003485015.1. GTDB lineage: Bacteria > UBA9089 > UBA9089 > UBA9089 > UBA9089 > UBA9089. Next base: position 10,194 of record DNCN01000105.1, on the reverse strand, counting down.
GGAAGATGGATATAGCAAACCCCATTGCATACTTGACTAATCTCATTATTTCTCCCTCAAAGGGATTCTCTCTGCGACTCGGAGTTTAGCACTCCGTGCCCTTGGGTTTCCCTTTATTTCAACCTCTGTAGGGACAAGAGGTTTCTTGGTCAAGATCTTCACCAGAGGAGGGTCGCTTTTGGCCCATTCTAAAAAGGTATGTTTTGCAATCCGATCCTCTAGGGAATGAAAAGAGAGAACAATTATTCTTCCGCCAGGCTCTAGGTAGGTAATCACCCCTTTCAAAGAATCTTTAAGACTATCCAGTTCATCGTTAACGACTATCCGCAAGGCTTGGAATGTTTTTGTTGCAAGATGAATATCCCCTTTCTTCTTATGACAACCTTTCCAGAATACGGTTTCTTCAACTATATGGGCCAATTGGAGTGTGGTCTCTATCGGTTTACTCTTTCTCTCTTTAACGATCTTTCTAGCAATTCGCTTGGCCCACCGCTCCTCCCCATAATTCCTGATTATCTCTCTCAGCCGGTCCTCTGGAAGGTTATTGACTAGATCTTGACAGGTAATCGGAAGGCTGCGATCCATTCTCATATCCAAAGGCCCATCTCGATAAAGACTAAATCCCCGCTCTGGATTTTCAAGTTGCACAAGATTTGTGCCTAAGTCATAAATGATACCCTTAACAGTTTCGAGCTTAAGTCCATCTAACACCTGGTTCAGTTTTGAAAAGTTGGTGTGGATGTATGTGATTCTTTCACCAAATCTGGCCAATCGCTCTTTGGCAATATTCAAAACCTCTTGATCCACATCGATGCCAATTACCCTTCCTCCTCGCTTCAGAATGATTTCAGTATGTCCACCCGTTCCTAAAGTAGCATCGACATAGACTGCACCCGGTTTAGGATCTAAAAAGTCGATAACTTCCCTGAGCATAACCGGGACATGATAGTTAATAGTCATTAAAATTCAAGGCTTATGCCACGATTTGCCAGCTTCTCTTTATACTCTTCATCAAGACGGCGACTGATCTTCTTATCGAACTCCTCCCAGGCCTCTTTCCTCCAGACCTCCATCCTATCCCGATATCCGACAATGATCACCTCTTGTCCTAATTCAAGTTGCGCAGTTAGTCTTTCAGGAATGACTATTCTGTTCTGGCGGTCGATGTTGACCATCTCTGCATTGGCATAGTACCTATGGAGAATAAGCTCACGGTCTACCTCATCTTGGATATCCTCCTCAATCTTATGGCACATATTCTCCCAGTCATCTGGCCTAAAGATCAGTAGTCTATTAAAACCTTTGGTGATGACACACTTGTCCCCTAGGAGATACCGAAATTTTGAAGGTATTACCAAGCGCCGTCTTTCTCTATCAAAATTGGATTCGCTCTGACCAAAAAGTCCCATTGTTTACCCTTTCGTGGGATATAATGCCATTTTACTCCCAGACCTATCTTTTGTCAAGTATTTTTTAAAAAAAATCAAAAAAAAAATTATGGTTGTTGGGGTTAACCCAAAGACCTCCTTTTCTTGAGTAAGAACTGATAAAGGAGGAGTCAAAAACTGGGTAACTACAAAAGATTTGACAAATTTAGAAAATTATGGTATATAATTAAGAAAATTTTTTATACATTTATATAGTAGGATAAAGGAGGATAATAAGATGATGAAAAGAAGAGTATTTCTAGTTTTGGAATTAGCGATCTCTCTCCTCTTCTTGAGTTTTTTGGCAGATGCCAAGGAGACTCTTGAAGAGGAAACCCCTTTGCCATTAGCCAAGATCCACGTCATTAAAGCCGAGATTGAAGAGGTCATTAATCAGACTAGCCTATTAAAGCTCAAACTACAAGAGATAATCACTAAGGCTGAAAGGACGAAGGCAAAGGCGGAGGATGTCCTTGCCAGAGTAAGCGTAGAAGAGAGAATGGCCCGGGAGGTCGCATCGAGTAATCTTGAAGAAGGAGCCCCTGAGGCAATTGCTATAGACTTAGATAAGAGGGGGGTGGAAATCTCCCAGGCGGAGGGAACTAAGGCTGTTGCCCGCGCGGATAATGTCCTTCAGAGAGCCCGGAAGCTTCTAGACCAGATGGAAGAAGTGGTATTACTTTCAGAGGATATCCGGGGACACGTAGAGACAGCTTTAGGGGATCCTGATTTGACTACCCCTCAAGTTGAAAGAATGGAGAGTTTAATCGATGAGGTTGCAGTGAGAATCAAAGAAATCGGCGAGCAGGAGAGGAAGATATCTAAGGAGGTATCCCTTGCGGCAGATGAGGCAGCTAAAGCCGATTATTTGAGTAGGTATAAAAGGAGAAGCATAGAGGAGATAGATCTGGCCAAAATTATTGGCGAAAAGGAAGAGATTCCTCTAATTAGAACTCGGGAGTTATTTCCTTCGGTTATGAGGTTTGGGGAGATCGGCGAGTATACCGTTGTTAAAGGAGACTGTCTCTGGTTCATTGCTCGCCGTTTCTACCAGAATCCCTTCAGGTGGCCCAGGATCTATGATGCAAACAGAGAAAAGATTAAAGACCCACATTGGATCTATCCTGGCCAGGTCTTTACCATTCCAGAAATAGAGTAATCTGCGATGGTTCTTATCTCCGGAGCCATCTTCTTGCTGGCTATCACCATTCATGAGTACGCCCACGGCTGGACGGCCAATAGACTAGGTGATCCTACCGCTAGACTCCTGGGAAGACTAACCCTGAATCCCCTAGCCCATCTTGACCCTGTTGGTTCGATAGTCTTGCCAATTTTACTTATCATCGTGAGATCTCCGGTTGTATTTGGCTGGGCTAAGCCCGTGCCAGTGGAGATACGTAACCTACGCCATCCCAAAGATGATATGGTCTGGGTTGCTCTAGCAGGACCAGGGGCCAATCTCATCGCAGCAATTCTACTCAGCCTCCTATTTCGAATAGGATGTGGCTCTTCTTCCCTCTTAGGAGATATTATCCTAATCGCAATCGTCATTAATCTTATCCTAGCCTTTTTTAACCTTATACCCATCCCGCCGTTAGACGGCTCAAGGATCGTTGCCGGTCTCCTCCCCGATCGATATGCTTATCGATACAACCAGATTGAGCCCTTTGGGATAATCATTCTTTTTTTTCTTCTTGTTTCAGGGGTCTTTTGGCGCCTCATTCTCCCTGTAGCTATAAATCTCACCTCACTCCTTGTAGATCTGGATCTTTTAGTGTTGAAACAGTTTTTAGGGTTAGGGGGAAATTAATTGGAGAAGAGGGTCCTTTCGGGAATGAGGCCTACAGGAAGGCTCCATTTAGGCCACTTAGTGGGAGTTCTCTCTAACTGGAAGAGGCTCCAAGATGAGGCCGAGTGCCTCTATATGGTTGCTGATTGGCATGCCCTAACCTCGGACTATGAGAACCCGTCGAATCTATTAGAGAATATCCATGAGATGGTTCTCGACTGGCTATCCGTGGGGATAGATACAGAGAGATGTATTCTCTTTCGCCAATCTGAGGTTAAGGAACATGCCGAGCTCCACTTACTCCTCTCGAATATTACCCCCCTAGGCTGGTTAGAGCGGAATCCCACCTATAAAGAGCAGCTTGCAGAATTGGGTGAGAGCCGCCTTTCAACCTACGGATTTTTAGGTTATCCTGTTCTGCAGAGTGCTGATATACTTGTCTACAAAGCCAATTTAGTTCCTATTGGTAAGGATCAGCAACCTCACCTCGATCTGACCAGAGATATTGCTGCTCGGTTCAATTATTTTTATGGAGAGGTCTTTCCCATGCCTGAGCCACTCCTGACCCCTACCTCCAAATTACCCGGTATAGATGGCCGAAAGATGAGTAAAAGCTACGATAACTGCGTCTATCTCTGTGACCCTCCTGACAAGATAGCGACGAAGGTAAAGGCGATGTTTACCGACCCGCTTAAGATCCGGAAGGATGATCCTGGCCATCCTGAGGGATGCGTGGTCTTTGCTTTTCATAAAGCCTTCGACTCCGAAGGTGCCGATGTGATGGAGCCTCTCTGTCGAGAGGGTAAGATTGGTTGTGTGGCGCATAAAGAGACAGTTGCTCAAATCTTGATTAAGGTGATGGAGCCCATTCGTAGAAGAAGATCTGAGTTTGAAGGGAGCATAGAGGTGGTCCATTCCATTTTTGAGGAAGGGAGTAAAAGGGCTCAGGAGGTAGCGAGTCAAACCATGGAGGAAGTTCGGGGCGCGATGAAGATCTGAGGAGAGCCAAGAATGCATCAGGTAAAACTGGAAGTCTTTGAAGGCCCATTAGACCTACTGCTCCACCTTGTCCGCAAGAACGAGGTGGATATTTTTGACATCCCCATCCACCAAATCACCTCTCAGTATTTAGACTATCTTGCTTTGATGAGAGATTACGATTTGAATACCACCTCTGAATTTTTAGTCATGGCGGCAATCCTCATCCAGATAAAGTCGAAGATGCTCCTTCCAAGAATAGAACCTACAGTCGAAGAGATCGAAGAAGACCCTAGAAGTGAGTTGACTAGGATGTTGTTGGAATACAAGGAGTATAAAGAGGCGGCACATTTCTTGAACGAGAGGAGGGAGTCCCAGGACAAGGTTTATTCAAGGACGCCCAACAAGGATACCGAAGGTTTCGTTGAGGCCAACCTCTTTGAGCTCCTGGATGCCTTTGCCAAGTTGATCCAGAAGAGAGAAGAGCGGGTTGGGGAGATCATCGCCGATGAGATTAACATTGCTCAAAGGATGGAGGAATTGATGTCCTTCTTTGAGAGGACCGAAAGAAAGAGCTTCAGTCTACTCCTCTCTAAGTACCGGACAAAGAGAGAGCTGATCGCTACCCTGCTTGCTCTCTTGGAATTGGTGCGGCTTAGGAAGCTTCGTGTCTTGCAAAGCGAGCCTTTTTCTGAGATCTGGATATATAGAGATGCCGCCTGAGGGATGTTTGATGGATCTCAAAGAAGCGAAAGGAGCAATTGAAGCTATCCTCTTTATGGCTAGTGGTCCGCTCGAGATAAGAGAGATAGCTAGGATTCTGGAGATAGAGCCTCCCATTATAAGACGTATCATCGATCAACTGGCAAATGAATATGAGCATAGGGGAGGGGGGCTTGAGATTGTTGAGATCGCCGGTGGATACCAGATGAGGACGAGGGTCGAATATGCCTCTTGGATAGAGAGATTCTATGGACTCCAAAGAGAAGCCAAGCTCTCTCGGCCAACTTTAGAGACACTAGCTATCATCGCCTATCACCAGCCTATCACCAAGGCAGAGATTGAGACTATTCGAGGAGTAGATGTGCAGGCTAGCCTCAAGAGACTCCTTGAGAAGAACCTGATTAAGATTGCGGGACGCAAGAAGGTCATTGGTCGACCTCTCCTCTATAAAACGACTAAGGAGTTCCTAAGGTATTTTGGTCTGGCAAGTTTGGATGACCTGCCCAAATTGGAGGAATTGAAGGAGCTATCGGGATGATTGACCTCCATACCCACACACTGCTAAGCGATGGAGGACTTCTTCCCTCAGAGCTTGTGCATAGAGCCAAGGAGATTGGATATGAAGCAATATGCCTCAGCGACCATGCGGATGGCTCAATTTTAGACTTTGTCGTCCTTAGGACGATTGAGGTTTCAAAGAGACTCTCTCTAATAGAAGGCATTGAGGTTATCCCAGGAGTCGAGCTGACCCATATCCCACCCATCCTTATCCCTGAGATGGTTGAACACTCAAGAAGATTGGGTGCCAAACTCATCCTCCTTCATGGCGAAACACTCGTTGAACCCGTGGCTAAAGGGACGAATCTGGCTGGCTTGAGGTGTAAGATAGATATTCTAGCGCACCCAGGCCTTTTGACTTTAGAAGAGGCCATTTTGGCAAAAGAGAGGGGGATTTACTTAGAGATAACTACAAGAAAGGGGCACTCTTTGACTAATGGCCATGTAGTCAAAGTGGCTAAGGAGACGGGAGCCTTACTTGTTCTCAACACCGATGCCCACGAGCCTGAAGATCTTACTAGCCAAGAGATAGCCTCAAAGATTGCCCAGGGTGCAGGTTTAGAAGCTAGTGAGTTTGAAGGATTACTTACTAACTCAAAGAATTTAATTAAAAGAGTGATGGGGCAATAAAAGATATGCGCAAGAAGAAGATCACTAAAGGGGAACTGAAGGAGGATGGTTTCATTCTCCTTGCCCGTAAGATAGCTGATTTTACTAACCAGAATAGAAGGCGGGTAGTCTCTTGGGGAGTGATCACCATTGAGGTTCTTATCGTTATTTTCATTACAGCTATTATCTTGGGACAGTGGGAGAGGGCCTCCGAGGAGGAGTTCATTAGCACCCAAGGAATCTATGATCAAGACTCTTTCCAAGAGGCAAAAGAGGGCTTTGAGAAGATCCTCAAGAGCTATCCCATCTCAAGCTCAAGGAAGTTAGCCCTATTTTACAAAGGAAATTGCCACTATCATCTGGGAGAGTATGACAAGGCTTTAGCGGATTTTGAGAGATTTGCTAAGAGAAATCCGGGCCACTTTCTGACGCCTTTTGCTCGGGAGGCCATAGCCAATACTTATGAACAGAAGAAGGATTATCTTAAGGCCATCGAAGTCTATAAGACTCTGATTAAGGCGGCTCCAAAGGTCTCTAATGTTGGTTATGCCTGGCTCTCAATTGGCCGTTGTTACAAGAAGCTTGAGAACTACAAGGAGGCCCAAGAGGCCTATCAGAAGGTAATCATCGATTTTCCTCAATCGAGCTGGGTTGAGGAGGCCCAGTTTGCATCTGAAAGACTTAAGGAACTCCAAGGGTCTGATAAAGTTACAAATAAAGACCAATGAAAGACGAACTCATTCTCTCTCGTATAAAGAAGTTAGAGTCCCTCAAAGAGAAAGGGATAAATCCTTACCCCTATTCTTTCGAGGTAAATGCTAGTTCTCAACAATTGAGAGAAGATTTTGAGAGATTTTCAAGCTCTCAAGAGCTCGTTTCAATCGCTGGTCGGATAATGCTGATGCGGCGAATGGGCAAGGCCTGCTTCATCACCCTTCAGGACTTTTTGGGGAGAATCCAACTCTACTTGAGAGTAGACCTTTTGGGAGAGGAGAAGTTTGGTCTGCTTAGATTTCTAGAGGCCGGTGACTTCATCGGTGTTACAGGAACCCTCTTTAAGACCAAGACTGGCGAGATAACCATTGATGTGCATAGTTTTTCGATTTTGACCAAGTCGATTAGGCCCCTTCCCGAGAAGTATCACGGCCTAGTGGATAAAGAAATCCGCTATAGGCAAAGAACGCTCGATATGATTATGAATCAGGATGTCTTGGATCTCTTCAAGCAAAGGTCCTTGATTATCGCTGAGATTCGTGGGTTTTTGAACAAGAAGGGTTATTATGAGGTTGAATCTCCCCTCCTCCAAACCACATACGGTGGAGCAGATGCTCATCCTTTTACCACTCATCTTGAGGCACTCGACCAGAAGCTTTTCTTGAGCATCTCTCCTGAATTGTTTCTGAAACGATTCCTGGCTGGAGGGTTCGAAAAAATCTATACTTTGAGTAAGAGCTTTCGAAATGAAGGGATTGACCGATTCCACAACCCCGAGTTTACCATTTTAGAGGTCTACCAAGCCTATGTTGATTATCACGAGATGAGAAAGCTGACCGAAGAAATGGTTATGCACCTCTCCTTGAAGATAAAGGGAACAACAAAGATTACTTATCAGGGGATAGAGATTGATCTTGCACCGCCTTGGGAAAGGATCAGCCTCTTTGGTGCCTTAGAGGAGGTTACCGGGCTTGACTGTCGTAGGGCTTCCTCCCAGGAACTATGGGATAAGATAAAGGATTTGGGCATAGCGGAGAAGGTCGATCCTAGTCTTCCGAGAGGTTGGCTTATCCTTGAGATATTTGAACACACTGTCCAACCCCAGTTGATTCAGCCAACCTTTGTCTATGACTACCCTCAAGAAACTTCCCCCCTTTGTAAGGTCCACCGGCAAGACCCAGATCTAATAGAACGTTTTGAGCCAATTATCTGCGGCATGGAACTGGGGAATGCCTTTTCAGAATTGAATGACCCTATCCGTCAACGGACCCTACTTGAAGATCAGGCCCAAAAACCAAGGGCTGGCTTCGAAACCCCTCCTCCTCTCGATGAATACTTCATTGAGGCTATAGAATTGGGCATGCCGCCGGCGGGGGGTCTCGGAATCGGTATCGATCGATTGGTAATGCTCCTTACCGATTCTCCTTCTATTCGCGATGTCATCGCCTTCCCTTTTATGCGTGCACTTAAAGAAGGAGCAGATGTAGACAGAGGAGAGCAAGAATAGCTTTTAAGGGCTATCTGCTATCCTATCCCTTCCCTGTTTTGCCTCCTGAGAAACCACCTGTGACCAAATCTTTTCTCAATACCACGCTTTTTGCTTTGTGCTAATCTATTAGCTTCAATTTGATAGAAAGATCTCTGCGAGAATACGAACGAAAAGGCACTATTTTTTGAACCAGAAGACGTAACATGGCTTTGCGCACACCAATACCAAAAGCACCACCCAGATCCAAATATTTATCTCCAGCACAGCTTTTGTTAAGCCTGGTATTAATTTGGCAACTATGATTAAAAAGAGCATAGCAGCACCCTGTGCCAATTTTAGATCAATGAGGGACATCTTCCTGACCCTTTTGTTCATGTTTTCTAAGGTCCCCATTTTCCCACCCCCTATTTTTATTTCTGCAACTGGTTGATGAGCTCAATTGCCCTTGAATGTCTCTTCTCTTTATGTAGGTTATCTAATTTGTCAAATAGATTTGACATACCAAAAACAAAGTCTGCAATAAAAAACAACAATAATAAAAATGGAAACGGTTGCCATTTTATTTAATCCACTCCTTGTTTTGTCTCCTGAGAAACCATCTGTGAACCAAAAAATCCTCCTCGATGCCATATTCTTTTTGGTATTAATCTACCAGTAAAATCTCTTTATAGAACCCTTTTTAAACTCCCATTCAGGAGTTATCAAATCACTGTTCTTTCTATGAATATACCATGGTGAGATGTGCTCAAAGCTTTTTAGTATTTGAATCTCTTGGGCAGGCATGTAGCTTTGAGCTAAAAGAAATATCTTTTCTTTTGTTCTCTCATCTTCAGCCATATCCACGATAATAACAGCGTGCCCAGGGCTTCCCCCTATAATGTAAATATCTCCAATGTCAATATCTTCATCCTCAACTGGTCTTAGTTCCCTCGAAAGAGATAGAGTCCCTGCATACGTATAGATGAATCTAAGATATTCATCGAATACGGCTCTATCCCTACCTTTTCTCTCTGTTCTTATCCACTCAGTTCTATTATTAGATACCCTTACCCTGTATCCTTCTGTAAACTTCTTGAATGGTACATACATCCCATTCGTTATATGAAAACCAATCTCATCAAACCTTTTTTGCTCATAAAGGTACTCAGCTTTTAATCTTATGATCGCATCGGCACATTGCAGTAGGTCTGATTTGCCAATCTCCATATCCACAACCGAAACGTATACATCTCTATCTTTGATTGAACCATCATAATAACGGACCTTTTCGCCATACCGTTTTAAGGGTAGACTCCTTAGATATTCTTGAAAACTCCCTGTCTCTACGAATATTCGTTTATAACCTTTGGGTAGTAAAAACCTCTCCTCAATGCTCTTTCCGTTTGGGTCAATCAGTTGCTGAGATTGCACGCCACAGCCAGAGAACACTAAACCAAAAAGTATCAGTATTCTTAACATGTGCAACATCCCCAGCTACTTCCTCTTTTCAGAGAGCTTGACCAACAATTCATTCCTCACATCATCAGAAAGTTTATCAAAATTCCGTGCTACAGCCCATGCAACAGCCACAGCTGCTTCATCCTTTTCAGAAAGCTTGACCAACAATTCATTCCTCACATCATCAGAAAGTTTATCAAAATTCCGTGCTACAGCCCATGCAACAGCCACAGCTGCTTCATCCTTTTCAGAGAGCTTAAACAGCAATTTACTGAAAATCTTTTTATTTGTTTCTGTAATATACCCTTTTTCAACAAGAATATACTTTAAGGGAATTATAAATCACTTGACACCAAAATACGAGTAAATTATAATGGTGTCAATGAGGATAAAAACTCTTGAATCCTTATTAAAGAATGAGTCAATTGCATGTAAATACCTCCAAAAACTGTGTTGGAAAAACTACCGTC
>DNCN01000058.1 GCA_003485015.1 bacterium | reverse complement strand
GAAGTTTGAATAAAATTTACAACTATCCTATCCAAAATAAGGACTTAGTTATTTCAGGGATGCATTTTCATAGCGACAATTCTTGGAGTAAAATTTCTTCCTCCCTTGCTTCTACTGGAAATAACCACTAATATGGGTGCTTAAAATTCAAACTTTGGTGGAAACTCAAGGATAGAGTGCTCCTCAAGTTCTTCGTCAAACTCGGGCTTTCCTTTCAGCATGGAATAGAGTCTCTGAATAGTAGTGATGCAGACGCGGTTTACAAGGTCCAAGGTATTTGATGTGAGATGCTGGATATTATAGAGTTCTGTAAACTTTCTTCCGTCATCCGGAGTTATGTATTGTTGGAATTCTTGTGCAGTCTGTCTTCCAAGTGTTCTTCTATCGACCAAAAATAGTATTCTCTTTGCATTTGCAAACTTTATTAGTCTATAAATAAGGGTTATAGCAGTGTAAGTCTTTCCAGCTCCTGATGCCATCTGAACAAGTGCTCTTGGCTTTGATTCTGCAAGAGATTGCTCAAGATTTTGTATAGCTTCAATTTGACAGTCCCTCAAGTCTCTTGTTATCAACTGAGGAAGATACTTAAGTCTTGCCCTAAGAGTATCACTGTGGGAGAGCCACTCCTTTAGTGTTTCCGGTTTATGAAAGGCGAACACTCGTCGGGAGCGAGGTTCTGGATCTCTTGTATCTCTGAAGAAAGTTTCTATTCCTGTACTTTCATAGGCAAATGGAAGGGGCTCTCGTACATGAGGGATCTCTTTAGGAATGTTTGTTAGATATTTCTCAGATTGCTCTGCTACACCGCTCAATGTAGTGCCTATAGGTTTTGCTTCCACAACTCCTACGGCTTCTCTATCCACGAAAAGAAGGTAATCAGCATTGCCAGACTCAAGTGGGAATTCCCGAACAGCCACTCCTTGGGAGGCTCCTAAATTCAATTCCCTTAAATCCTGGACTTTCCATCCTGCTATTTCCAGCAATTGGTCGATCTTTTCTCTTGTCTCTTCCTCGGGTTTCATAGTTCAAAAATATCAAGGTTTGTCCCCAAATTCCTTTTGGAATTAAGAGTGTTTTTCTTGTTCAAGGAGAACCCTTTTGAGAACCTTGCCGATGATACTCTTTGGAAGTGAGTCTTTGAATTCTATAATTTCTGGAACCTTATACTTTGCAAGTCTCTCCTTGCAGAAGTCCTTGATCTCCTCCTCAGTGGCACTCTCTTTAAGGACTATAAATGCCTTTATAACCTCACCCCTCTCTTCTGAGGGTATACCCACAACTGCAGCCTCCTTTATCTTTGGATGAGTGTATAAGACCTCTTCTATCTCTCTTGGATAGACATTAAAGCCAGAGGCAGAGAGTATCAGCTCTTTCTTTCTATCGACTATGTAAAAATAACCATCCTCATCCATCTTCACAATATCACCAGTATAGAGCCATCCATCCCTAATGGTATGCTCTGTCTCTTCCTCCATATTCCAATACCCCTTCATCACCTGAGGTCCCCGGATCAAGAGCTCTCCGGGTTCGCCAAGGGAAACCTCGTGGGTTCCTGTCTCGATGTCAACTATTAGCGCATCTGTTCCAGGAAATGGAATACCGATACTCCCAGGCTTATTCAGGCCCTTTATAGGATTGGCATGGGTAACTGGTGACGCCTCTGAAAGACCATATCCTTCTACAAGTTTGGCGCCCGTAAGTGATTCGAATCTCTCCTTTACCGGAGTGGGTAAAGGAGCAGCACCTGAGATACAAGCCTTTATAGATTTGAGATTGTACCTTGTTACATTGGGATGCTCATTTAGAGCCATATAGATAGCGGGGACTCCCGGAAATAGGGTAGGCTTATATTTTTGAATCAGCTTCAGAACCTGTTCTGTTTCAAACTTTGGAACGAGGATGAGGGTTGAGCCAAGATATATCCCAAGATTCATCGCAGTGGTCATGCCATAGACATGGAAGAATGGAATGACTGCAAGTATCACCTCTTCGCCAGGCGTCTTATCTATCAACCATGAGGCTGTCTGGATGGTGTTCACTACGAGGTTAGAGTGAGTAAGGATTACACCCTTTGAGGTACCGGTGGTACCCCCTGTATATTGGAAAAGGGCAATATCCTCCGGATTACCCACAGACTCCGTCTCTTCTTCTCTTTTAAGTAGTCTCGAAAATTTCTTTACCCCAGCTTTAAACTTTATCTTTGGAGGATGGGCCTTTAGCGGGTAGAGTATGGAAAGGGGAAATGGGAGAAAATCCTTTATGGAGGTCACAATAATATTCTTGAGAGATGTCTCCTCTTTAACCTTAGTTATTCTCGGATATAAGAGGTCGAGGGTGATTATGGTCTCAGCCCCCGAATCGTTCAATATGTGAGTCAACTCTCTTTCTACAAATAGAGGATTTGTCTGAACAACGATTCCGCCCAATTTGAGAACCGCGTAAAAACTGATGACAAACTGGGGGCAGTTGGGTAGGTGTATTGAGACCCTTGAGCCCTTTTTGATGCCCAGCCTCTTGAGGCCACCTGCGAGTAATGATACCTGCTTTGCAAGCTCACTGTAAGTAATCTGTTTTCCAAAGAAGAGGCAGGCTGTGTGATTGGGGAACTTAAAAGCAGATTCTTCAAGAAATTTGGTAAGTGGGACTTTTGGGCAGTCTACTTCCTTTGGCACACCCTCTTCATAAAACTTGTACCACGGCCTTTCCATAGTTCTCCTCCTTAGCTAAGATTCAAAGATCAAGATGCAGAAACCAATAATCTAAGATTTGGAAATCATTCGATATCCAGTCTTGTAGATCAACTCCTTAAGACCCTCAAGGAAGGGATGTCTTCTTTTTACAAGTCTACCTGCCTCAAAGAGCTCCCTTGTCTTATTCCTTTGTAATTTTCCACTGGAGGTCTTAGGAAGACTCCCGGGCGGAAGAACCTCTATCCTTTCGACCCGAAGCCCAAATCTATTTAGTATATTATTTCTAATCCCCTCTTTTATCTCCTTTTCTCTTTTTTCCCAGAGATGACTTTCGGTTACTATTGCTATTGATTCGGTTAGGGAATTTGGGTTTCTAAGTCCAAAAACAACAGCATTTCCGCGCCTCACGCCCTCGACCTCATTCGCTGCCCATTCAATATCTTGGGGATAATAGTTCCTTCCTCTGATGATGATAAGATCTTTCTTTCTTCCACAGACATAGAGATTTCCACGAGCAGTATAGCCGAGATCACCGGTATAGAGCCACCCATTTTTGATTGTATTCTTTGACCCTTCTTCGTTGTTGTAATAACCCTTCATAACCGAGGGGCTTCTCACTACGATCTCACCTACCCAATGCTCAGGGAGTTCCTTTCCATCTTCACCTGTAATAAGGAGCTCGGTTGAACGGAAGGGCTTACCACAGGAGACAATAATACAACTCTTCTTCACTTGTGAATCGAGGTCTTCTTGCAGAGTGGAAGGGATAGCAAGCCCTTCTTTATATAGAGATTCTAAGTCTACCCTCTCTGCCACAATTCCTTCTCCAGGTTTTGAAAAGGTGATTGCTAATGTAGATTCAGCCATACCGTATGCTGTTAGGAATGAATCCTCTCTGAAACCAGATGCCTTGAAATATCTACCAAATCCTTTTAAGGTTTCATAAGATATAGGTTCAGAGCCACAACCTGCTATCCTCCATGAACCCAAGTCCAGTCCGTTTGTGTCTTTTATGCGCGCTGCAGAGAATCCGTATGCGAAGTTTGGAGCAAATGAGACTGTGGCTTTGTGTCTGGTGATAAGTAGTAACCATTCTCTGGGTCTCTTGATGAACATAAGGGGTGACATAAACACCATGGGCATATTGTAATAGGTGGGGCCAACCACACATCCGATAAGACCCATATCGTGGTATAATGGGAGCCAACTCACCCCGATATCACCTTCCTCCACCTCTATCCCTTCTTCCATAAAACAGTTCACATTAGAGGCAATATTCCTGTGGGTTATCATCACACCCTTGGGAAAGGCAATTGAGCCGGAGGTAAACTGAAGGAGGGCTACATCATCTAGGGAACTATGGTTCATAAGAGATGAATTATGGAAGCTATCTTTTATCTTATCCAACTCTTTGGAGGTGATTATCTCTTTTACGCCGATTCCAGCTAAGACAAGATGCTTGATAGGAGGTACGGTTATGATTGCATTGGCTTGAGAGACCTGAATGATGTGCCTTATGGTTTCAAGATAGGCGGTAATACCTGGTCTTAAGGGCGGATAAAGGGGAACAGGGATGATTCCAGCAAGTATTGCACCATAGAATGTGAATATGAAGTCTTCTGATTCAGGGAGTATAAGGGCTATTCTATCCCCTTTGACAAATCCCCTCTCTTTTAAGGCAGAGGCCCTTTGGCGGGATCTCTCGTATATTTCAGCAAATGAGAAGAAGTACTCCCTTCCGTCTTCACAGAGAAAGCTAAAGCCCCGCCGATTCTCCTCTGCAAGTGATTTCAGAGCTTCAGGTATCGTCAAGAGATCTGTTTTAACTGAAAGCTTCATAAAATTTTATTTATAACTCTCTGGAGAATTTCTTATTGCTTCAGTTTTTTAAATTTCTCCATCCTCATAATTGAACATTCTAAGTGTTACTTAGTATACAGAAAAGTACACTAAAAGACAAGGGAAAAATTAGCCTTTTAACCTTTATGGTCTATCGCTAAGGTGATGGATGGTGTATTCTTTATTATTGTTTTGCAAGAACCGATGGATATTTGCCTTCTTAATATTAAGGTCGAAAGATTTTTTTGACACAAAAGGTCATTTCTGGTAGAATTAACTAGATATCTATTTGAAGGGAGAAGATCTCTTTTTAGGAATTTTGAAATTCCTAAGCCTGAACAAAGAGAGACCTTAAAGGAGGAAGATGGAACGATTAATCAGGACTGTTATTGCCTGTGCCCTACTATCTTTATGTGCCAATGTTTTTGCTTCTCCACAACGAATAGTCTCCTTGGCACCTTCGATAACTAAGAGTCTGTATCTTTTAGGAGTAGAAGATAGATTGATTGCCAATACTACCTACTGCACTCAACCTCCACAGGCAAGGGATAAAGAGAAGATCGGTGGTGTTATGGAGGTAAATTTAGAGAAGATCATTAGTCTTCAGCCTGATTTGATTATGGTAATACCTTTAACTAATACCCAAGTATTGGATAAACTAAGAAGTCTGGGAATTAAGATAGTCACTTTTCCTGCAGCAGAGAATTTTGGTCAACTCTGTAATCAGTTTTTAAAAATGGGTGAGATCGTGGGCAAAGAGAAAGAGGCGAAGAAGATTGTTTATCAAGCAAGAAAAAAGGTATCCTTTATTAAACAAAAGGCTAAAGGACTGCCGAAACCCAAGGTGCTCGTTCAGGTTGGAAATAGACCTCTATGGGTGGCGCCAAAAAGATCCTTTGTTAATGATTTTATTGAGGTTGCCGGTGGAATAAATATTGGACCTCCAGGCAAGAATGGGCTTTATAGCATAGAAAAGGTACTGGTAGACAATCCAGATGTAATAATTATTACTACGATGGGAATGATAGGTGAAGAAGAGACAAAGATGTGGGAGAGATTTAAGACCTTGAATGCCGTTAAGAACAATAAGATCTATATCATCGATTCCTATAAGATCTGTAGCCCTACACCAGTGGAGTTTGGAGAGACTTTAGAGGAGATCTTTTGTCTCCTCCATTCCGAAGGCAGATGATCAAGAAACGCAAGATGGGCTCTTTTTCTACAGATTGAATGAGCCACAGTCAACCTTGATATAAAACATCAGATACGGATATTGGGGTTAGATAAACTCCTTGCAAGTGGTGGCGCTAAAAGGGAGTTGACTTTTAAAAGACAGGTGTGATATTTTAAATATCCTATTTTTAAGGAAAA
>DNCN01000049.1 GCA_003485015.1 bacterium | reverse complement strand
ATCCTAATCCTCGAAATACACAGATATCCGCTCCACAGATTACACAGATTTTCACAGATTAACTTCAGGAAGTCAGAAGACAAATGACAGAAAACAGGGAATAGAAGTCCCAAATTCAAAGCCTGTTTGTTATTTTAGTCATTGGAATTTCGAGGCATCCGTCTTAGCGGGTCGTTATTCGGTTTTTGGTGTTTGGAATTTGATGCTTTATCTTAAAGCTCCTTGCTTCTGGAAATAATCTGTGTAATCTGTGAAATCTGTGGATTTAATCTTTCCATCCCAGCCATTTGTGAAAGGAGAAGTTCGTTCCCACTATCTTGAATCCAGTCTTTTGGTAGATCCTTATGGCTTGGTAATTCTTGATCATCGTACCAGCCTTTACAAGATCTACCCTCTCTTCTTTAAACCACTTTAGGGCAGAGTTGAGAAGCAAGCTTCCCACTCCCCTACCCTGTGCCTGGCGTGAAACACCAACAAGGTCGATTACTCCGAGCCTCTTCTTGAAGTACAGTTCAAAGTCTCTGTCTATAAGGCAGATAACAAAACCATTAACTATCCCATCTATCTCCGAGACAAGGATAGTATCAGCGTAGCCCTGGAAATCTCGCTCTATCCATTTGAGGTAGAGTTCATTGCACTTCTCATCTGAGAGGTTTGGGTCAGTATGGAAACGGCCAAAGTTGAATAGCCCATTGGCCATCTGATTCACTCTTTCTAAGTCCCCTTCCTGGTGAGCCCTGATCACTATTCCTTGGTTTGACATGCTCTTCAGAGGCCAAGACAGATCGAAGATAGAGATGACGATAGAGTCCATTAACCGGAAGCCGACCTCCTCCACACTATGGATGAGGGCCAAATCGTCCGTATCCACCCTGAGGTAGAGATGTCGGATTCCCTTCTCTTTTGAAACCTGTAAGATAAAAGCCAAGAGTAAGTTACATATAGATAAGGATTCTTTATAGTCTGATGGTCCAATCAAATGGGCTATCCTACCCATCTGCAGGCCAAAGACATTTGAATCCCATGGCAGTTCTTTTAAGGAGACGATTCCCTTAAGCCCACCTGCCTCTTTAAAGACACCGACATAACCATTGGTTAGGATATCTCTCAATTCTGCGAGGAGAAACTCACTCAGGGCCTTTCTGCTTAGGCCCTCGATCTGTCGATAGGGAAGGAAGGGGTAGTTATCAATGAGTGGTCTTGCCTCGAGTAGGTCTTCTTGACACAAACAGACTATCTGGGACATAACATCTTAAGGTCATCTCTTGTACGAGTAAACTGTTCAATACTCTCTTTGCAATATCGGGCGATCGAGGAGAAGAAGTTTTTACACATCCTAACTCTAACTGAAGGGTCTCTTTTGTCACCCTCTTCCTCCTCCATTCGGCATAGGAGTGGTTCAAGGTTGAGCCTTGCAATCTGCATGAAGCTTCTTCGCCCAATGATCCCACAGTAGAGTGAATTCAGCTCTTTAAAGAGGTCCTTGGGGTCATTCCTTTCTTCAAGGAGAGACTCCAATCTCTGAGAGAGACTTACCCCCAGGGTTGAGGTCTTATAGATTGCTTTATACTCTTCAATTACTTTTCCTAAGGCTAAGTGTAGAAGGATTGAAGAAGGGGGGCAATAACCCGTATGGGCCTCTCCGAGGATCTTCTCAATCTCAATTCGAGGACCCAGAGCCTCAATCACCTCTTTGATACTCATCGTAGAGGCACCTTTAATCTTTGCCCCGCCTAGGGTAGCATTGATGAAGGTCCGCTCTGGATTTACAGCTATTTCTGATTCAAGCCAGCGTAAATAGGTCAAGTATTTACTAGAGGTGAGCACCTTCTCTGCGTTGGTCCCGTCAATCCAAAAATTCTCTTCGTTCTGAATCCTTTCTCGGTGCATCATCTCTAAGGTATGGAATTTATCTACCCCTTTGAGCATCTCTTCTATATAAGAAGAGCCGGATGAGTGGGTCATACCTCCATTAAAACAGAGATCCAGGCCAACAAACATGATAGGATTGCAACCCATTTGTCTTGCCAAGTCAAAACAGGCAGTTGCTACTGAACCACCGCTCTTAAGATACCCCTTCTCTCCAATAAAGGAAGAGAACCATTGATTAAGAGGATGGATGAAATCGGCCATGAAGATCGGACCAGAGAAGGACTGGATGATCTTGGGATAGGTGATGGAGACAGCCACTAAAGCTGTCTTTCTCACTCCCACCTCTTGGAAGTGCTGGTAGTTCTCCTCGCTACCATCAAGGGAGACGACTAGGTCTGGCTCTATTCCCTTGGATAGAAGAGACTTTAAGGCTGTATCGCAGGCGATGATCAAAGCCTTACCTTTGGCCTCTTGAAGTCTTTCTATGTCCCTATCCAGAGAAGGTCCGGCGCCAACGACAATACTAGGGGTATCCCTGAACCTTCCCCGGAGGGTATCTATCCCAGGGTATCCAATCATTGAAGGAAGGTTTAGGAGGAGATTCTCTTGCCACAAAGGGACAAATTTGGTTAAGGTGACCTTGTTCTGGGAGGCGCCATTGGCTGCATCCTTAAGATGGCCGATGATCTCTTTAAAGTAGGTTTTATGCCGCGCTAGGGCTGGTGGATAAGGGATGAGCTCTATCTGGCTGATGGTGTTGATCTTGTAAAACTGATCGAGCCTTCTCTGGGTGGCCGAAAGAGGGTCTTCGCCAATGGATAAGGAGAGTTGGTCAGAAGAAATGAGGGATGTAAAATCACTCAGGGATAGGACTTGCTTGAAGCCCTCGATATCAGGATCAATAACCAGAACAAAGGTCTTCTTGTTGATGTTCTTCAAAACTTCTTTGACATGAAACCCATTTCCAAAACCAAGGATAGCAACGGTATTGGCCCTTGCGATCTCTGGTCCTACATTAAAAGTGACCTTCTCTATAGGAGGACAAAGAGAAAGACCATTTTTCCCCACCCTTTCAAGTCGCTTAACTAATTCAGGTTCTCTTTGGGAGAGTAAGCTCAGATTGACCTCATAATAACCCATACCATACTCTCTATTCTATACTACCTAACTACTTTCTATCCTCCTCTCAGTCTCATAAGCTCCATGAGCATCCTATCGGCTGTTGTGACACTCCTTGAGCTGGCCTGGAATGCCCTTTCGGCAATGATCATCTGAATGAACTCCTCAGCCAAGTTCACATTACTCATTTCAAGATTTTGAGGGGCAATTGTACCGTTTCGACCCGCCCCTGGGGCAGCAACTATCGGAGGACCTGAATTGGCTGTCTGTTTGAACATAGTACCCGCCACCCTATCCAATCCACCTGGATTAGTGAAGGCAGCCAAGGCAATCTGGGCCAGATGCTGTTGTTGACCATTGGTAAAGTCTCCAAAGATGACCCCTTCGTTAGTGAAACCAACGTTCTTCAAAATCCCTTTACCAAATCCATCCTGGAAGTGGATGTAGAGATCAGAAGGATGGGCCTGTTGGAGAAGACCTGAGAAGTTGGGTTGTATCTTGACGATCCTAGCCCCCCGCTCTGGTGGCGGAGATCCATCATAGTCAGCCGAATAACCAAGAATAGGTGGATCGAAGTAGATTCCTCGGTAGCCAATGGTCGTTGTCCTTCCAGTCTGAGCATCACCGTTATCTCCATCATAGGTATCTGGATCAGAGGGTGACTGGAAGGTCCGGGAGAAGTCCCCGTTGTAAGACCCATCAGCATTAAAGACCAGAGTTCCATACCCTGCCAGGAGTCCTTCCGGTGCATTCACATTCTCACAGGGATCTCTAACCTGCCACAGCCAAAGATTGGTCGAAAGCCTCTCAAAACTAAAGGTTAGCTCATAGGGTGTACCTAGCGAATCGAAAACCTTCCTTGCTGCATTGTAGATATACTTATCCGGTCTCTTCTGGAGAGTGCTCACCGGATCACCACTTTTAGCCTTCTCCACAATACCCATAGTGGAGGTGCTCTCTTTAGTGTAACTCAAGTAATCAACTACATAGGTGTTGGGCGTAAAGGTTATGCTCTCTGGTCCTTCATTTCCATTGGGAATGAAGATATCAACCGGTTTCATAGCGCTCATCCCTACACGGACATAGCTTACCTCCACGCAGACATCCTTGCCCGGTGGACTGTTAAAGATTATCTGATCAACTCCATCCGGTCCAGCATTGTCTCTAAAGGTATAGCCTAAAGGATCGACTAAGGTATTATTGGCCTTCACTACCAACCTTGAAGGGTCGATATCGTTCCGGTCAAAATCTACTACTGTTTGGGTTGAAGTAAGGATCTCGCTTTCACGCATGATGCCACAAGTGGCCCGGTAGTAGTCCAACCCAATCCCGCGAGTAATCGTGGTATGGCTCCAAAGATCCGCATTCTTTGGTACCTCGGATTCAAGATCAAGGATGTTGTTCCCATTCATATCGGTGTCTGCATAAGACTTAATGACCTTGCCGTTTTTATCGAGCTGGATGGTTCCCTTTGCCGGCAGAGCCGTAGCCTCAAGGACAGCCTTATTGGAGGTATTATCAGCATATCTTTGAAACTTGGCCATAGTGATAAAACCACCACCAGCCGTTGACTCAGTGATACTCAGGACTGTACCAGGACTATTATTGGTGAGGATGAACCGGTTCTTGCTTTGATCATAACGGAGTGTTACCCCGGCGTTATAGCTGGTGTTGACCTCATCCATGAACTCTTTGACGCTCCTATATTCACTCAGCTTCTTTGAGACAAAGTGCCCACCAGTAGCCGAAGAGTAGATGTTGATGGTAGAGTTTTCATATCCTGTGGGCAGAAGATCGAAACCAGCTCTTGAAAAAGGCTGAGTGACATCCAGACCTTGGACATTGACACTACTCACCCTCGAGCTCCCTGAAGGACCAGTCTTCATGACACTAATAGCGGCACTCTCAATCATAGGGATGGGCTCCTCGTTGGTTGGGTTCACTGCCTCCCAACGGTAGTAATTACGATCTGGATGCTGTGCATCAAGGAGCCGGGTGAATTTTATCTTACTGGAGAGTTCTGTCTTGTGGGTTCCTGTAGGGATATGAATGGAGGTGAAGAACCCTTTTGTAGTTCCATCCCGCTCAGCTAGGAATATCGGCTGGCCCTCCCTGAGGGTATCATTGGTGATCTCGAACATGTCCAATTCTGGGTCATAGGAGATGGTTACCCCTGCAGCTGCAGAATTGTTTATCTCGTCAAGGAGCCGATCTATGGTTTGATAGGTAGAAAGGGGTTGAGAGGTGTAGGTATTGATGATTATTCGACTGTGAGGATCTGGGGGTAGGGTCCACCCGGCCTTATTGTCAGCCGAAGTGACTGGAGCAGTTAGGCTGATTGAAGCTTTCCCATCCTGTACTTGGGATAAAGATCTAAGTGCTACTCCATGGGTCAAGACCATGGAGTCTATCGCCACCGGCAACCGTGAATCAAGATCGCCCTTCATGGCAATATTCTCGGTGGCTTTAGCTGGGAGGATACTTCCAAAATCTATCTGAACATTTCCAATCGGGGCACTCGTATCGATGTAATACTTCCCCGTATTGGTGTCAAACTTTCCACTCCAGCCCTGGACCAGGTAACCGTTAGCTGGATTGACATAATACCCTTGGGCATCAAAGTTGAAGGCACCTGCTCGGGTATAATAAGGCACATCTGAGCGACCATCGCTCAGAATAAAGAAACCATCGCCTTCGATGGCCAAATCTGTATCTTTGTTGGTTCCTTCAAGGTTCGCCTGTTGATGAATAACCTCTATTGAGGCATTAGTCACACCCAAGCCAACCTGCTTCGGGTTTACCCCCCCTCTTCCTTCCATAGAACTTAGAGCCAGCTTGAGTCTCTGGCTCAACAGATCCTCAAAAG
Source organism: bacterium (assembly GCA_003485015.1). Taxonomy (GTDB): domain Bacteria; phylum UBA9089; class UBA9089; order UBA9089; family UBA9089; genus UBA9089. Next base: position 10,445 of record DNCN01000049.1, on the reverse strand, counting down.
TAGCCCGTGATCTTTTGTAACCTACGGTGGCGATATTGGCCACATTGTTACTGACCACATCTAACCATAAGATGTGGTTCTTAACGCCAGTCGTCCCCGTATATAGTGTTCTTATCATCTGGTTTGACCCCCATACTTCCCATCTCCACAATTCCCCTTTGCCTTCATTCGTTAGAGGAAGTAGAGATTGAGAATGATTCTTGTTTGTCTGGGACTAAAAGTGTAAGGCACTATCAAATATTGGCACTGTTTTGTTGCAATCTTCACTCAACAATCACTTGCTGACAACCCACCTCCTCTCTTACAACTCAAAACAAAGAAAAGCCCAAGATGTTAATTCTTCTCTGTTTGGCTCAAGGCTCTATGCCTTTGCAATAAGGCCTACGAATCGATCTATTTAAAGTTAGTAGAGTCTAACCTCGAAGATATCCTCCATCCCTACTTCTCTCTCCTTATTATCTGTGGTAAGGACTACTCTGGGCACCCCATCCTTAGAGGTAATCTTAGTCACTATTCCCTCAAGGACTTTCTTCTTCTCTTTATCATCTGGATCCCGGGCCTTGACATGAGTACCTAACAAGTTGAGGGCTGCAGTCTGGGCTTCCCTCTCCCTTGCAACACTAAAGGTCTTGATGAAGTTCTCAACATTGTTGTTGAGATTGATCATCTGCTCCATAGCTGTAAATTGAGCTAGTTGAGCCAGAAACTCCTCATCAGCCCTTGGATTCAATGGGTCCTGATACCTCATCTTGGTTATTAAAAGCTTCAGGAACTCATCTTTGCCCAAACTCGAGATTAGCTCAGTCCCCTTAATAGTTGCAGACATCTATCCCTCACCCCCTTTCCCAGGGAAAGACTTGACACCGGATTGATGAAAGATTACAGAATTGACTTATAGACACATACGCACACAAAAACCACGGAGACTATTTTTGGACCCTCCGTGGTAGAAACACCATCCTCCTCTGGCTCTTACTATCTCTTATCGGCAACTCTGCGGAAAAAGTTAATACAAGTTTATCATTGAGTATTCTTTTCTTACAATTCTTTACCTCAAAGCTTAGGATACGAGGAGTCCTACTTCTCAAGCAACCAGGTCAATCCTTCCCGCCAGATCCTGAAGGGAGATCGAACGGAGATGAAATCCTTCTAAATCTTCACTGCGGGATTCGTCTCTAAACTCCACCTTTATCTCCCTGAGATTGACACCTCTTTCAAGGAGCCTTTCCCGCAAGGGATTTAGATTTGAGGCAATGCGAGCTTGGGTCTTCTGATCAGCAACTATAAACCTGATCTCTATACCTTTGTTCTCATCCATGACAAACTCAACCTCCATCCGGCCGAACTCCTCTGGTTTTAACTGGAGGCGAAACCCTGTTTTGTTATTCCCCTTGAGAATCTGAGCGCCCCTAACCAGTTCATAAACAAGTTCCTGAAATCCTCCTTCCCTTTCTTGCATCATCCCTTCCCCAAAGAAGGAGGAAAGATCGATGAATACTTTGTCGCCAGAGGAATGATCAGCGGAGTCCTTTTGTTGCATCGTCTGCGAGATCCTCTCTTTAGTTTCTACCCTCCCCCCTTCTTGTTCCTGGATAAAGACTCCCTCTCCACCTTTTTCATTCTGAGTGACCTGTTCACTACCTTTCTCTTTTATCTTATCCTTAATCTCATCCTCAAACCCTCCTCTCAGAGAGAGACTCCTCTGATTGAAAGGTCCTTTTGGACTAAGATTCTCTTCATTTGTCCATTTTATAAGCATATCTTCAGGAGAGATCTGTTTAGACAGGGCTCTAGATCCATCCTCCAGGGTAGGCTGCGACATCCCTTTCGGTCTGAAGGGTGGTGGTTTTCCTTGCGTTCTAACTGATGTTGCCCTATTCTCCTCCTTCCTGCTCTCTTTCATTACTGCAGTCAAGACCATAAAGAACGACCCATCTTTGGAGGTCTCATTCGGGGAGATTATCTTCAAAGATCCCTGCTTTACTCCCTTGTTTAGGCTTAACCTTTTAGAATCAAATGGGTCTTTGTGGATCGAGAGTTGATCCAAGAAGGAGTCAAGGCTTGTCTTCTCTACGATATCAATATCCATCTGCACGGGCCTGGGAAGGAGGGGATGGAGCATCGTCTCCTGGGCTTGAAGAGCCTTTTCTATCATAGTCTCATACATCTCTCTTTTCACTTCCTTTCCTTCAAAGATCTTTGTGGCCCTTGTACTCTTTAATCTGGGTACCCTCCTAAGAATTTATCTTGACAAGACTTTGTTTCTAAGTGTAAAATAACTATGGGTAGATCCTAAAAGGGTAGACACAAATCATCCCTTTATGGCTCTGTCCGCGGCTATCGGTTCTTGGAAGCACCACCAACCATTCGTGAACCGGTAGCCCTTTTTGTTGCCTCCTCTTCTCAAGGGATATTCTACCTCTAATGGCCACGTTGCTTTCTAACCCTGTTGTGGCTAAAACAATTGAGGTTAGTTTTATAAAGGAGGGACCTCCGTGTCCCCATTATAGATTAATTATTCATCTACCACTCTCCTCTACTCTCAGTCTTACTCCTCTCCTTGGCTAAGTTTTATGGTCTTATCCTCAGGAGTTCCATGATTATCCGATCGGCTGTAGTCACCGTACGGGAGTTGGCTTGAAAACCACGTTCAGCCAAGATCATCTTGAGGAACTCCTCGGTGAGATCCACATTGCTCATCTCTAGATAACCTGACTTGATACCCCCTCGCCGTTTGGTACTGGGGCTGCCGATGTCAGCCTTACCAGAGTTGGCCGTCTCCTCAAACATCGTTCCCCCAAGATTACTCAAACCAGAGGGATTAGTGAAGGTGGCTAAGGCGATCTGACCTAAATCGAGACTCCGGTAGTTCGAGTACTGACCGACCAGGACCCCCCGGTTGTCGATTGTGACACTCTGGAGTTCTCCCATAGGATAACCATCCTGTTCGACAATATCTGTGGTCGAGATCCCTCCCGCTTCTGTCATCTGGGAGAAGTCGGCAAGGATCTTAACAATAGCCGCACCTTCACTTGGGGGGGGTGCACCACGGGTGTCACTCGGATCTTCGGGTGGGTTGAAATAGATTCCTCGATATCTCGACCCCTGGGGACTTGGATCAGAGGGAGATTCAAAGACGACCGAGGTGCTCGGCTCATAGACCGCATCCTGATTAAAAGTGGCTAAGCCATACCCAGCAACCTTACCAATCTCTACTGGATTTGGTGCCCACCAGAGCCAGGTCTTCTCCTTTATCCGTTCTAAGTATATCAGGAGCATATGGGCCACCCCTTCGGAGTCGAATATCTCCATAGAGATACTGTACTCATAACCTTTATCGCCACGTCTCTCATTCATCTTGGCTGTGCCCTCTACAGCTGCATCAGCTACATTGGCCAACTCTCCTGACTCATAGACCGGTTTAAGGGTGTTTGGGCTGAAGACTATCGGTTCAGGTCCATAGTTGCCATTGGGGACGAAGATATCGACCGAATTAGCCCGGGAGCGGCGGTACTCAAGGACAATCTGGGAATTGTCGGTAGTAGCGATTGTATTGAAGTTTGTAATTACATTTCCATCACGATCAGTGCCCTGAGTAGGCATTGAGTTATAGATGATCCGATCCACCCCAAAAGGCCCTGTATTATCAGAGAATTGAAAGTTAGAGCCTGCAGTGGCATCCACTGTGGCCATAGCAGATGCACCAGCATTAGGCCCACTTGTGATAACCACATGTATCTGCATACTCGTCCAGTCTACATCCGGATAAAAGAGGTTATAGGTACCGGCTGTAGGCATTCCCGCCAGGGTAGTCGTTGAAGACTCACTGAAGCTCGAGCGGTCTGTATTCACCCGGTAGAAGTCCCTACCACTTCCGGCAATACCGGTTGTCTCCCGCCAGCCGTCTGCGCCGGTTGGGATCTCACTGGTCAGATCCAGAACACTGTTGTTATTTCCTCCAGAGACACTCCCCACCGGGATATTGACCGCAGAGAAGAAACCGAATGTCCCGGTCTGGGCTAGGGTCATATCGCCTGGTGCATCAGACCTTAGAGTGAACTTATCGGTTGAGACGTCATAGGTGATGGTCACATCGGCCACCGAGGCGTTAATGGCGTTCATCAGGGCCTGAACATTAGGGTAGGTCGAAATGGCATTTGAGGTAAATGAGCCAACCGAGGTAGCAATGGTAATCGTCCCATCAACCGCAGCTCTGAAGTTTGGCGATTGCCAAGGACTGGTGGTTATGGTCAGATTCACTACACCTGCACCCGGGCTGACCTCACTGGTACTTGTGACCTCAGGAAAGGTCTCGGTATTGATGTAGTTATTGATCACCCGGCCCTTGTCATTGAGCTCTAAGACCCCCTCTGCCTTGACCGTCTTGTTGTAGTAGTAACTCGTTGTAACAAGATCAGATGCCGATGGGATGTTGGCTGTAAATCTTAGCGCATCAACCCCGTTTGGTCCTTGGTTATTCAAAAATGTATAGTCGGTTGTTGGCCTTACAACACCATTCACCATTACCGCAACTGTGCTAGGGTCGACTGTGCCATGGGGAAAGCTGTAGCAATCAGTACCAGCCGCCAAGGTTCCCGGCCCACTCATCTTTGTGTTTGCTGAATAATAGTAGGAGTTGGTCTCGATCGGCTCGAAGGTTTCTGGATCGACCACCTTCCAGGCAACATAGGTCTTGTCCTTATGGGTCGGTTCAAAGAGGTGGGTGAAGACGATCTTGTTCTCGTTGCCCGTATTGTAAGTGTAGGGTGCATCCTCTGACTTTGAGGCAGCAATCTTGGCCTGGGTGAAGAAACCCTGTCCTGGGGTCTTGGGATTTTCAGAAAGGGAGATGTCGGTCCGATAGTCTTTGGGCGTGATCCGGAACAGATCCAGACCAGCATTATACACTATGTCAACGCCGACACTCTCCTGTTGATTGATGGCCGTCATCAGATCCTGAGGAGTAGTATAGGCATCAAGGCTGAAGGTGGTACCATTAATGGTGATCGTTCCATTCGGAGACTTCCCAAATCCGGCCTTGGCCCAGGGGGCCGCGGTATTGATCGCAGAACCAGAAACACCTACAACGCTCTCAATCCCCTTCTTGAAAGAAGTGTGGATCTGATTGACAGCGAAAGGGCTGTTTGCATTTAGATTGGAGTATAATTTGATATTCTCGGTCTGTTTGGGGGCTAAGTGTTCGCCCAGGATAACCTGCATACCATCTAAGGACCTACTGGTATCGATCGAGGTCCTACCGGTGATCGGGTCAAGGATCAGATGTCCAGTAACCTCATCCCGTTCAGCACCCCAACCCTGAACCTGGAAGCCGTTTGAGAGGTTGACATAGTAGCCATTGGCATCGAAATCGAAGGTCCCTGCGCGGGTGTAGTACTTCCTCTCGGTGTAGCCATCCCTAAGAATAAAGTAACCATCTCCATCGATGGCTAGATCTGTCCTCTTGTTGGTCTGTTCGGCATTTCCCTTCGTATGTAAGGTTTGAATAGTAGCTATCGTTCCACCCAGACCAATCTCCTTTGGATTTACGCCCCCCAGCTTACCCCGAGGTGCTGTCGCCATAGAAACTACATTCGAAAAGACAGTTTCGAAGGTAACCCTTGAGGCTTTAAAGCCATAGGTGTTGACATTAGTGACATTGTTACCGATGACATCGAGCCATACCTGATGGTTCTTTATGCCCCCCATGCCATCATAGAATGAGCGCATCATAGTAAAAAGACCCCCTTTCATTTTTTTACCATCCGTGGAGGTCTTGCAATCCATTCCTTAGGCACAATTTGGGTATACTTCTCTCCCACCTCCTTCAATCTTCAATTATTTAAAATTAGAAGGATTCTCCACTCTTCTTTTTGAAGAAAGAAACACTCTCTTTCGCTACTCTATTCAGGCAAATAACTATTTTTTTTTCAAACTTTTGGTAGTCTTTTATTAAAAAATATTTAAAAACATATTGACAAAAATACCTTTTTGTTGTATACTGGTCCCTCTAGGGGGGTGGAGCGTAAAGGGTGACTCTAGAATAGTTTTTGACTATACTGGTTTGTCATCTAAAAACCGGGGCTAAGGTTTTGAATTAAAGGGGTTCCACCCTCCTTAATAAAAGGCGTAAACATAAAGAAGAGGCTGGCAAAAAGGCACACAGAGAGACCTCTTGCCGGTAGAGACTAAAGTGCCGGGGCTGGGATTTTAGTTGCTCTTTTCTGTTTATGCCTTTTATTTTTCTTTATCTACTACATCCTGAGCCTCATTATATCCATTATGATCCTATCTGCAGTTGTAATCCCCCGGGAATTGGCCATAAAGCCACGTTCAGCAATGATCATCTTGCCAAACTCATCAGCCAGATCGACATTAGACTTCTCAAGCCGCTTTGAAGAGATGATCCCAGCTAGACCAGTACCGGGGGTGGTAACCTCTGGGGCACCAGAGTTGGCTGTCACTTTGAAGATGGTCCCGGCCTCATGGCTCAACCCCCCAGGATTACTGAAGGTGGCTAAGGCAATCTGGGCCAAAGGCTGCTGCTGTTTATTTGAGTAATTACCCCAGATGATCCCTGTTTCATTAATGGTTGTCTCCTCTAGGATGCCCATACCGTACCCGCTGGAATCAATAGCTACCTCATTTCCACCCGCATACTGGTGAATTTTCTTAAAATCTGGATCGAGTTTTATAACTGTTGCTCCCCTTTCAGGTGGAGGAGAACCACCAAAGTCTTTAGGATAGGCCAGCGATGGCGGATCAATGTATATTCCTCGGTATCCCATCGTCTTTCCGTAGAAGCTATCACCATTATCTCCATCAAAGGTGGCTGGATCTGAGGGAGATTGGAAGGTCTCTGAATAAGGACGATTGTAAGTTCCATCATAGTTGAAGGTTAAGATACCGTATCCTGAGAGTAGGCCTTCAGGATAGTTTGCGTCCTCTGAAGGATTTCGGACCCACCAGAGCCAGTAGTTCGTATCGATCCGTTCGAAGTTAAAACGGAGGCTGATCGCATTTCCAAGAGAGTCATAGATCTCCCTTGAGACACTGTAAATATACTCATCCTTCGGCTGCCTATCGGCCGTTGCGGGTAAACCTGCCTTGGCCATTTCAACAAAGCCATTATTGGCCATATCATCAGCCGAATAGTACCGATAGTCGGTTATATTTCCCGTATTTGGCATAAAAGTGATATCCTCAGGTCCCTCATTTCCATTAGGGATGAAGGTATCAGAAGGTTTGAGGCTAGAGTAACCCAACCGAACATAATTTATCTCAAATAAAACGTCATGTTGGGACTCCCAGGCTGTATTAGGGGTAAATATGATCTGATCAACCCCTTTGGGGCCAGTATTATCAGAGAATCTCCATGTACCCTGGGAATTGGCTGGATCAGCCGGGATAAATGTCTGGTTTGCTGTAACCACAATAGCTGACCCATTGATATCATTTCTGTCTAAGTTTATGGTTATAGTAGAACCAGCTGTTGGCGTATCCACCCAGACACTCTCGCGGATCTGGCCATTTGTCCCCCGATAGAAGTCCTTCCCCAATCCCCTTGAACTGGTCGCATGACTCCAGAGGTCACCTCCAAATAGTCTTGGTGGGCTCTTAGCTAAGGTGATAATAGCTGTTATCCCAGGGATTTCAGAGGTTCGATCAAGCACATTGTTCTGGTTCTCATCCGTATCTATGTAAGATTCGATCACCTTGCCGGTTATGGGGTCAAGTCGGAGGATCCCTTTGGCTGGTAAGGTGGTCGCCCGAAAGGCGGCAGATCGGGTAAAGTCAACATCTGTTTGGCCATTCCAGAGATAGTTAGCCCCGTGATCCTGGGAATAGACCTGAAACTTGGCAATAGTCACAAAGCCATTTGCCACAGACTCCTCAATGATCACAGCTGTTCCGGGTGCATCGTTGTAACAGGTGAAGGTATCTGTGAGAGGGCTATAGGTTAAGGTTACAGGTGCTGAGTCCTGGTTATTTACCTCGGCTATGAATTGATCGATCGAGGTATACTCACTCAAGGACCTTGAGGTCCAGATCCCCTCTCCGCCAGCTGAGGCGTAGGCGGAGCTGCGAATGGTGATCCTTGAGTTAAGATTAGGGGTGATGTCGAAACCGGCGGCAGTGAATGGCTGGGTAATATCCAGATTTGGAACATTATTGGCGCTTACTTTCGAGGTCCCATTTGGACCGGTACTTAAGACACTTCTAACTGCCGATTCGACCATAGGGACTGGTTCTCCTGTGGCTGGATCCAGAGCCTCCCACCGATAATACTCCCTATCCGGATGCTGGGCATCCATAAGGTGGGTAAACTTTATCTTCTCTTTGATGTTTGGGTCATGGGTGCCCGAGGGCATATTGATTGCTGTCCAGAAGCCGATTCCGCTAGTAACACCCTTCTCCTCAAGGGTGATGGTGATACCTTCCTTATATGGGGTAATAGTGAACATATCGGTCGTAGGATCATACTTAAAGAAGTCATCATAGCTGAAGGCCTCGTTTATCTTTTTGATCAGGTCGTTTAGATTAGAATAGTTAGTATTGTTCAGTGGCTTAGACTCAAACTCCGCGCCGTCACTTGTGGTAATCTTGATGAAACTCGTTGGGTCGGGATTCCTTCCCGTATTCCATCCTGCTGCTTGGATGTCAGCAATTAGACTTAAAGAGCTCCCATCCCCATCGACTACCTGGGATAGACTCCTTAAGCTAACCGTCTTCTTCATATCAATAGGGTCAATAGCTACAGACATATCTACATTAAGGTTTCCTTCTAAGCTTATCTCATCGGTCGGTCTAGCCTTAAGAATAGAGCCTAACTGGATCTGGATATTCTCAAGGGAACCACCAGGCTGGATGTATCTTCTTCCTTCAAGATCATCCCATCGGCCCATCCAGCCCTTGACGAACATCCCATTGGCTGGATTGACCAGATTCCCATCCTTATCGAAGTCGAAGTTGCCACTGCGGGTATAACAATAATGACTGTATGGATCGGAGAGGATGAAGAATCCATTCCCATTTATAGCTAGATCCGTTGCCTTTCCAGTCTCTTCCATGAGTCCCTGGGTATGGATAACATCGATGGTACGGGTTTCAACACCAAAGCCCATCTGTTTTGGGTTTATACCTCCTCCTTTTGAACTTGGCTGAAAAGCCCCATCAAGGGAAACACTCAGAGTCTCCTGAAAGGTCATCCTACTCCGTTTATAGCCATGGGTGTTAATATTGGCTATATTGTCACTAAGGATGTCCAACCAGTCCTGATGAGCAGTCAGACCCGTCAGGGAGATATCGAACGACCTGATCATGGCTTTTAGCACCTCCTTCGAAATCTCTTCTCTTTTTCCGCCACAAAAAAAGGCTGGCAAAAAGGCACACAGAGAGACCTCTTGCAGATAGAGACTAAAAGCCAGGGCTGGGATTTAGTCGCTCTTTGGTAAATTCAAAATTTAAAACGCAAAGTGTAAAACTATAGCTTAAAAGTAAAAACTATCTTCTGCCTTTAAGAGTAAGAACTTGATATTTCAGTTTCTACCTCGAATTTTTAGTTTTATCGGTCTTACGCTTTTTGCTTTGCATTATACACTTTTTATATGATGGGGCTACTTGCCCTCTTCTTTTCTGTCATAGGGGATTAAGCCCAATCCCCTATGGTTAAAGAAACACCGCTATGTCTTAAAGCCAAAAAAGGCACACAGAAAGACCTCTTGCAGGTAGAGACTAAAAGCCGGGGCTGGGATTTAGTCGCTCTCTAAGCTTGTAAAAAACTAAAAATCAAATTCTTAAAACCAGAAAGAGGCTGACAGAAAGGTACACTCTTTACCTCTTTACCAGTAGGACTAAAAGCCGGGGCTGGGATTTTAGTCTTTAATAGAAAAAGAGGGTGAACCCAGAATAGTTCATAAATCTATTCTGGCTTGCCATCTAAAAACCGGGGCTAGGTCTTTTAGGCTACCGCTCTCTTCGCTCTCTTTTTGAAGATAAAAATACCACGGTCCAATAGAGGTTTATAAGATGTAAGTTTTAATTACATCCGTGTGTGCCCCTATCTTCCGTGGCTCCCATTTCATATCTCACCAGATTTTTTACATTACATTTATCGGCAGAATAAGGTCGAATACTTAGCCTTATTTTTACCCAGGTGGCAAAAACTTCGATTCAAGGATCCTCATCTTAATAAGAGAGAGAACCTTTTTGGCTCTTCTCTAAAGTTATACAATATCTGCCATATCCATTCCTCTATGCTTGATGACAGCCCAGTACCTCCGCACTCTTCCAATCTTTCTTTCTTGGAGAAGAATATACCACTTGTCAGGAAAAAGATCAAGGGAAATTCCAAAAAAGGGAGGTAGGAGGATAAACCCCCTACCTCGTCAACCGGGGGAGACCGCTTCTTAAACGGGTCTCACTAATGCTAAGAACGATTAGCTATC